>JBDKLK010000038.1:0-10267 GCA_039795655.1 Actinomycetota bacterium | reverse complement strand
GCTGCAGTGACCAATCCAGAAACCACCATTACCGGTGCTGTGCCATATATAGCGGACCATTTGCCACCGTATTTGATAGCCGCTAAAGCACCAAGAGAAGCAACGAAGATGGACAGTCCTAAAACTGTGTTCGATGCATCTATAAACTTCTTGATTTCTGGCAGTCGAACCAGAAAAGACGAATACCCAAAAGAGTTAATAACAAACCAAACAACTGTTGCAAGCCAGGCTCGCTTTAGTTCGTTCGTCATTACTTCAGTTCTTTAACACGGTTCTTAACCATTTCAAGTATTAGCTTTTGATCTATGTCCCAATCGACCGGAACCTGAACCGTCTTTTTGTTCGCTTTTAAACCTTTAAGTTTTGGTTCAATTTTCGCAATAGCGTCTTCGCCCCATGGACCAAGCAGGATGTGATTCTTCAAGATATTGATACCAATTATGTAATCATCGCCTAGTTTTAGCATTGGTTGATTCCATGCAATCACCATTTCCATTTTTGGATATTTATCAGTGATAACTTTAAAAATGGCTTTCACAGTTTTCTGTTTGGTTGCATCGTGGAGTGCTAAATAGTCTTTAAAAGTCGCATAACGTTTGGTGGTTTTGGAACCACGGGAGTACATCACGACTGCATTTGCGTGAGCTTGGCTGAATCCGTGGTTTTCACGCAAGTAGGCGATTTGTTCTGGATACTTCCAGTCCGAAATTTCTTCCATCATTGAGAGCCAGAACGAAATCTTCTGCCCATACTTTTTTTCGATGGCAGGAAAATGAATAGTGCGATCTGACTTGTCGATAGGCATTTGCCTAAACTACCAAATGCCTACAGTTATGGCTTAATGAGTGAGAAATTAATATTCAGATGAGTATGTTCAGCCTTGTTTTCAATGTAGTTAACAAGTGAAGCCACAATTGACTGGGCGTATTCGGTGGCTGAGATACCAATCGTTGCGATGCCGAGTTCTCGCAGTTCGCCGAGTCTGTCTTCATCGAGCATTGCCAAGTTAAAGTCTTTAGCGAATGATTTGCCAATCTTTTTTAACTCAGACTTCATACTTGACATGAAGTCTTCAGTTGGCATAAGTGAGTAGATACCGTCTATGCCTTGTTCAAGTAGAGCCCGCAATGAGCTATTGGTTTGAGATCCATCTATTGGCAAGGATTTGCATTCAACACAGATGCCGGTTCGATCGCTCCAATATCTAGCGCTCTCCTCGACATGTTGAACCCAGACCGCTTCTTCAACATTAGGAAGAAGAATCGCAAGTTTCTTCGCACCTTTTTCGAGCAAACAGTCCATTGCCATCTGAACAGAATCACCATACTCGGCACGGAAATGAACTGCGATTCGTTCATCTTCACGTACATAGTCGGTGGCTACTGCGACATCGAGATTCAATGCGATATCGAGATCTGGGTCGTCATTAACTGAGTCAACAACGATTAATCCAGCGTAAGGAATAAGTCGAATCTGTTCGATTTTTAGTGACGACAAAACAACAAGGGCGTATCCAAGTTTTGTGGCCTCTGTTGTGGCTGCACTGATTACGTCAGCCCAGTAAGAGCGGTAGGCATCGAACTCTGCTTTTCTGTCGATAGCGGAGATCACTAAACCGATCAAGGGCAAGTGCCCAGAAGTTAGAGCACGGGCAATTGGATTAGGGGAGTAGCCCAGCGAGTTTGCAATCTCGCGAACCCGAGTTCGGGTCTCATCTGGAATTCGATTCTTGCCAGACAGCGCATCGGAGGTTGCGCCAATCGATAGGCCTGCAGCTTTTGCTACATCACTTAGTTTCACTCTTTTTGGGTTTGCCATGTTGAGGCGAAATCTAAGGCACAAAAGCGAAGAATTCATGGACCGAAAGTCACGAATTATCGAGGTTTTAAGATTCGGTAATGGAAATCATTCCACGCAGAAAAGGTGCAATTCTTCGCCTTGAAGGATTTGTGCTTTTGCTGGCGGCTACTACTTCATTTGTAAAAACTGGTCAGCCACTCTGGTGGGCGGCAGTAATAATCCTTTTGCCCGATTTTCTCCTCACAAAGCGTGTTAAAGAATCCAAAATTGGTGGTCGCATTTATGACATAACCCACACTTATCCACTACCAAGTTTCGTGATGTTCATAGCAGTCATTTCAGACTACGAGTTTGTAATGCCACTTACCGCAATCACACTACTCTGGTTTTCTCATATTGGGTTTGATCGCCTTATTGGCCGCGGAGAAAAATACGATGGCGCCTTCGTGGACAAGCAACTTGCAATGGCGGAGGTCCTTAAAAGCCAGATGATGGATATCCAGAACAATAACTCGCGCTGGGGTGACTGATGAAAATCTACTTGAACGACTCACAGCCAGATGGTTTTGATAACTTTAGAGCGGGTGCGGTTTATCAAATTTTTCCAGATCGGTTTGCTCGGGATGAAAGCGTTGCCGCCGATCGTGAATTAGTTGCTTGGGGAAGCATTCCAACTCCTCAAAACTTTTTTGGCGGAAACCTCCGCGGAATAACGAAGCGTTTGGATTACATCGCAGATTTAGGTATTAAGAATATCTATTTCAATCCAATTTTTAGCGCAAAATCAAACCACCGCTACGACGCACACGACTACAAGCAGATTGACCCGCTTCTAGGTGATTATGATGATTTTCAACAACTAGTGACAGCAGCAAAAGCGCGCGGAATTGGGGTAGTAATCGACGGAGTTTTCAACCACGTTGGAGACCACTACCCAAACTTCGTTGCGGCAATGAATGGCGACAAAGAACTTGCCAAACAATTCTTTATTTATCCAGATGGTAGCTATCAAACTTTTGGAAGCGCACATTCGCTACCTAAGTTAAATTTGGAAAACGAAACAGTTCTGAATCACATCGTTGATGTAATGGAGTTCTGGGACAAGTTTGAAATAGCAGGGTGGCGTTTCGATGTTCCATATAAAGTCTCAAACGAAGTTTGGGAAAAACTAAGAAACAGAACAGCGCATTTAAAGTCCGCGCAGTTCATCGTTGCCGAAGCCTGGACCGACTGGACCTTCGCTGAGAATTTCGAATCTGTCCAAAACTATAAATCCGGAAATCGCATCCTGGATTATTCAGTACATATGAGATGCGACTCGGAAGACTTTATTCTTGATGTCACTCGATACGCAGAAGCTTGGAAAGACGGTAGCCTTCTGTGGAACTTTATAGACAGCCATGACACCGCTCGATACCTAACTCAATGCCGCGAGGATTTTGAAGCTTTCTTGCTTGGATTCGCACTCCATATGGTCATGCCGGGAATCCCAGTAGTTTTTTCTGGCACAGAACTTGCCGTATCAGGTGAAAACGATCCAGGGTGCAGAACTTCTTTCCCTGTTGCATTCGGTGAGGCTCAACTTAAAACTTTGGAAATCACAAAGGCTTGGATTCAGCTGCGACAAATTCCTGCATTGACTCACGGCGATCTAGAAGTAATTGAACTCAAGAATCATGCAATGATTTTTTGTCGCAAGCAAGGTGAAAGCAAAATCGAAATCTTGGTAAACACTGGATACCAAGACGAGTTGCTGTTAGAACCAATCACTGGCAGTTGGAAAGATGTTCGACACCAAGAAATCCAACTTGATAAGAACATCGTTCCCAAGCGTTCAATTTTCTACCGCATAAATTGAGCCAATTGCCACGGTAAATGGCAGATTCCATGCATCCTTATAGATTAGAGGGACAGCTAGAACCCCATAGGCAATAGCGGTTTCAATAGCCACGGCACTTCGATCAGTTTCTGGATGGATATTTTCGTTGGCTTTGACTCGCTCCGATTCGAGAAACTTTATGTCTTGTTCGTGGCGATCGCGAATATCTGGTCTATGCCACGAAAGTCGGAGAATCTCGAGTTGCAGTCCACGGTTTCTATGAAGGTTTGGGGTGTCCCGCATGTATTCGCGAAAGAATAAAGAGTTAGCAATTACAAGTCCAAAATCTTCTGACCATTTCGTGGCAACCGAAACATTCTTCTCTATTGCTGCACTAGCTTGGGCCTTGATTGCAGCTAAGAAAATATCAACTTTAGATTTGTAAAGTGAGAATATTTTCCCTTCACTTATCTTTGAAGTGGTTGAGATTTGTTTGGTTGTTGTGTTTGCGAAACCTTGTTTACTGATTAAATCCAGACAAGCTAACAAAATGGCTGCTTCATCTCGATCTTGGGTTCCTATTGAGGTTGAAGATAAATGGGAAGCGTCTACACTTGGCATTGTTAGATCTTCGTGACTATTTTTAAGTAAAGAAGCCAGGTGCGCTAAACCTTGCGTAACAACACCTGTGTCAATTTTGTAAAGCATGCTGTAGCAAATTGCACCAAGAATAATTACATAAAGTACCGTATATCTTGCAGCCAAACCGGGATCTTGGATAGATATTTCTGCAAGATAGTTATTACGACTTGATGCAATCAATTCATGAAATTCAACATCTGTGCCAGATGCCATAAGAATCTCAAGTGCTGCACGAGTTTTTAAGTCTGGAGCTAGCATCTTTTCAATATTGGAACTATCAGTGGCAGTTCCAGTAACTAAATCAAAGACTAAGTTGTGAATTGGATCAAGCAGAGTTTCGTTTCCAATTTGATTCCAAACATCAACAATCAAAGAATCGACTTTGGCGTATCGCTTGCTAAGGACTGTGTATGAAAGTCCAGCTTCTTTTGCGATTGAATTGAAATTTACACCTTCTATGCCAACGGTTCCGAGAAGATTAATTGCCGCATTTAATACGAATTCATCGTTAGCAAAAGCATTACTTGGGCGAGCTCGCTTACGGGATGATCCAGAGTAAGAAGGACGGTGAGCCATACGCAATTTTACCTTGCAAAAACATATCTAAGGTCTGCAAAAAGGTCTAAGCAAACGTTTTTTTGCTAGTAAAGGTTCAAAAAAGGAATTGAGATATCGAAAAATGCCAAAAAGTTCAACCCAAGCGCTATCCAGGCAATTGTCATTGCAATCTTTCCTTGTGGTTCATTGTTTGCTTTAGCGTTCATAGCGATTAGAACTGCTGGTACTGTAAAAATGAAGGGCGCAAATACGTTTGGAATAATTGCAAGAGCAGAACAAATGATTGAATAGATTGTGCTGTGGCCTTCTGATTTATCCTCTTGAGTTTGTGAAGCAGGCAGTGAGGATCCATCTTCGCTGAAAGATTGCGCTGGTTGATTGAGAGACTTTTTATGCTTGTTGCTTACAAGAATTGCTCCAAGCCCGATAAAGAATCCAATTGGCAATGTGAATATGAATGCAACCGGCCACATATATGGGCCACACGTACTTTCGCTTGCATTTGAACCACACTCGTTTGCTACTTGAATTGGACCCCAAATAGCTGGAGAGAACCCAATCAACAATCCGATAAACCCCGTCAGGCAGCCTGGATTCTTTGTCGGAATCTTCGGAATCTCAGGGGTTTCTTCTGGTGTGGACATTTTCTCTCCCGTCGTACTAGAGGGATGGTAATTGCCAACATGCCTGAATAAAGGAAAATTGGGCCTAATTCCGCAGAATCAAGCCCAATTCACTCTTGAAATTAAATGTCGAAACGATCGGCATTCATAACTTTTACCCACGCTTTCACGAAGTCTTTGACGAACTTCACCTTGGCATCATCTTGGGCATAGACCTCAGCGTATGAACGCAAGATCGAGTTCGAACCAAACACCAAGTCAACTCGAGTAGCGGTGAAATCAACTTTGCCAGTCTTGCGATCTCGAATGTTGTAAGTGTTTGAACCTGATGGTTCCCAAACATATTTCATGTCGGTTAAGTTGACGAAGAAATCGTTAGTCAATGCACCCACATTGTTTGTGAAAACGCCGTGACTTGTTCCACCATGGTTTGTGCCAATTACACGCATACCGCCAACAAGAACTGTCATCTCGTGTGCTGTTAGACCCATTAGTTGCGCACGATCAAGTAACAATTCTTCAGGGCTTACAACGTAATCTTTCTTGACCCAGTTTCTAAAACCATCGTGAATTGGTTCCAGCACTGCAAAAGATTCAGCATCAGTTTGTTCTACAGTTGCATCGCCTCGGCCTGCGGAGAATGTAATTTCGATTTCCACTCCAGCTTTCTTCGCCGCGTTTTCAACACCAACATTTCCTGCTAGCACGATTACGTCTGCAACACTGATTTTGAATTGGCTTGCAATAGCATCTAATTTTGCAAGAACTTTGTTTAGGCGTTCTGGCTCATTGCCAACCCAGCTGCGTTGTGGTTCTAGGCGAATACGTGCACCGTTTGCACCACCACGCTTGTCTGATCCACGGAAAGTGCGAGCGCTATCCCAAGCTGTGGCTACAAGCTCGGAATCAGTCAATCCACTTTCTGTAATTTCTTTCTTCACTGCGTCGACATCGTAATTCGCAGGACCTGCAGAGACTGGGTCTTGCCAGATCAAATCTTCAGCAGGAACATTTGGTCCGAAGTAACGAGCTTTTGGTCCCATATCGCGGTGGGTCAACTTGAACCATGCTCGAGCAAACACTTCACTGAAGTAATCCTGATCATCACGGAACTTCTCAGAGATTGCGCGATATGCAGGATCTTTAATCATTGCCATATCTGCATCAGTCATCATCGGTTTGTATTTGCGAGATGAATCCTCAACGTCAACAGGCATATCTTCTTCAGAAATATTCACCGGTTCCCATTGCAAAGCGCCTGCTGGAGACTTTGATAATTCCCATTCGTATTTGAACAGCAAGTCAAAGTATCCGTTATCCCACTTAGTTGGGTGAGTTGTCCAAGCGCCTTCAAGTCCACTTGTGACTGTGTCGCGCCCAACGCCGCGTTTAGTGTGGTTGTTCCAACCTAAACCTTGTTCAGAAATATCTGCAGCTTCTGGTTCTGGTCCAAGCAATGATGCATCGCCATTTCCGTGTGCTTTACCAACAGTGTGACCACCGGCAGTAAGTGCAACAGTTTCTTCATCATTCATTGCCATACGTGCAAATGTTTCGCGAACTTGAGCAGCAGTCTTCAACGGATCTGGAACACCATTTACACCTTGTGGATTTACATAAATCAAACCCATCTGAACAGCGGCCAATGGGTTTTCCATTGTTGCTGGATTTGAGACATCTTCGTAACGAGTATCACTTGGTGCAAGCCATTCTTTCTCTGCACCCCAGTAAACATCTTTTTCTGGATGCCATATATCTTCGCGACCGTATCCGAAACCGAAAGTCTTCAAGCCCATAGATTCGTACGCGATTGTTCCTGCAAGAATAATTAAGTCAGCCCAACTAATTTTGTTGCCGTACTTTTTCTTGATTGGCCAGAGCAATCGGCGCGCTTTATCTAGGTTTGCATTGTCTGGCCATGAATTAAGTGGAGCAAATCTTTGGTTGCCAGTTCCGCCGCCACCGCGACCATCTGCTGTTCGGTATGAACCTGCAGCGTGCCAAGCCATACGGATCATCAATCCGCCATAGTGACCCCAGTCTGCCGGCCACCATTCCTGACTCTCTGTCATCAAGTCTGTGACATCTTTTTCAAGAGCTTTGAAATCTAGAGTTTTAAGTTCTTCAACATAATTGAAATTTTCACCTAGAGGATTTGTTTTGGTGTCGTGCTGATGCAAGATATCTAGGTTCAATGCATTCGGCCACCAGGCTGTATTTGATTTACCGGTTTCGGTCATTGCGCCGTGCGGGACTGGGCACTTGCCAGATTCAGTCATTCTGCTCCTTTGAAGATATCGTTTCCTTGAGCAATACTGAACTAGATGAGAGCAAGCGGCAATTTGAGAAAGTAAACTGCATAAATCGGACAAATGTTGCAACCCTGAGACTCATAGCAGTGTCAAGGCCAGCTGCTGAAACCAAATTGGTATTCAGCAGCTCAACTTTAGGCCTATTTCACATATCCAAATGCTGATGTACCTTTTAGTTTCACCGGTACCAATGTTTCTGGTACTTGGAGGCCCTCAATTTCAGTTATCAAATTAAAGGAAACGAAATCTGGAAGTACAACATCTTTCATGACACCTTTGATTTTCTTTTTATAAGTACCACCATTGAATAATTTGATTGCAAAGCTTGCGTCCTGTGGATTTACCCATGAGCTTGATCCTGCGTCCCAACTGCTGACTTTCCCTTTAACTACAACTAAGTAACACTTCGGATCAGATTTAGCATTGCCAATCGCAGGCGAATCAGGGCAGGAAATTTCAGTGAAGGTTAACTTACCTGACTTCACCACACCATTCACAATTTTTGTAGCGGAGTTCAATGAAGTAGAGAATTTCCATTCTTCATCTACCGCAATGCTGACTGAGCCTTGATATTTGTTAATTGTGGTGGAACCTTGAGAAGTGGTATCAGTTTTAATATTGAAACTGAAATCTGAGCGGACTTCTTCATGAAGGTACCAACCCTTCGCTTTCAAGGTCAGGTCAGGAGTAACATCAACGGTCAGATTAAATGACTTATTTGCATTGCTCGCCTTGCAGTAGTCATTCGCAGGTTGAGTTACTGTCACAGCGTAAGAACCAGCTTTCCAGTTTTCTGTTGAGTAATTTCCACCGTCGATCACATAGTCACCAAGTACTCCGGTGAATGGGTTGCGATTTAAGGTGAAAATCAAATCGTTTCCACAAACTTTTGGAGTAACTTTTCCAGCAACTTTCAGATTTTTTCCAATGTTAAGGCTGCCTGTAGTTCCTGTGTAGCTGGTCTTTGAAGTTTCTTTGAGACCTTTACAGATTTTTGGCGTGCTTGTAGTCCAAGTGAATTGCGCGTTCAAGCCATTAGATAAATCTGCACCTTGAATATCAAAATCGAAGTAGGGTGTTTCAAGTGTTCCGAAATCGACATTTGCCAAACTTGTCTTGACATTTGCCTGTGAAATTGAAATCTCGTTTCCACCTGGAAGCACATCCCCATTTTCATCTCGAACCGTAACTGTCGCCGATGTCCATTGAGACGGGGAAGTGATTTTTAGTGAATCCCACTCAGTAACATCACATGCAGCTCCCTTTGTGGATATCTGAATGAGTGAAGTTCTTAGAGAGCCAGAGCATCCTTGTTCCATGGTCAAAACGTCAAAATTTGTGATTTGAGCAAGGCCATTGTCAGCATTTACCCATACACATGTTGGTCTATTTGGATCTCTGTCTAATGAGTAGACAAAGCTTGTGTCCGGCAGTTCGATTGTGCCGCAGTTAGTTGGAGTAGCAGTCGAATAATCAAAGCAGATTGCAGTGCCTAAAGGACTGCCGCCCATTCCGCTAAGTAAAGAGACAACTTTTTTACCAAAAATAAGTGATGTTCCGATGAATGCAGGAAGTTCATCCATTCCATATAACTCGGCAAGGTGATCGGGAGTGGTCGCATCTTCTCCAGTTTCTGCGTCTAGACAAGAAACTGACTCCTCAAGTGAGCAAATTAAGGTGATTTCTTGATTCTGGTTCAGTACGGGCATCCAACTGCTTGGACTTTGATTAGCTCTTGGCCACACGCCTTCGCAAGATGAATTTTCTTCAGTATCCCAGCAATCAACATAAGTATTGAAGGTATTTACTTCAAAGAAGTTTGAGTAAACATATTTTCCATAAGCTATTGCATGTGGTCCATTGAAGATTGAAAACTCGAATGACTCCACTCCTGGCTCCAACATTGATTGCTTGTAAGCACTTTGAGCACAAGGTGATTCAGTGGCTAAGTTGAAGCAAGCTAGCCAGGTTTGACCAGTCGGCTCTGCAAATGGAGTGTAAATCTTGTTACCAACTCTTGCAGGAGATCCCCAATCAACAAATTCCGCTGAACCAATGTCAATAGTAGTTTCGTTGCCAGCGACATCTATGACTGAGAGCACTTGGTATCCACAATCGCTGCCATCTTCTAATTTCATGCATTGAATACCTGCAGATTGTCCGCGAACCACTGCCCAGACAAAAAGTTTTGTCTCATTCTTATTTGTGAATGCATTTGAATACATTCCTGTTCCAACTGAAGCGCTAACTTCGATTGGCCAAGTAAGCCCACCGTAAGTGCAATCTTCAGAAGTCAGTTCATCGTGACAGTTAACAACTACAGATGCTTGGTGGTGGAAAACGTTATATACGCGACCATTTGCATGCACCACGTTGAAACCGTCGCCGCCTGCAGTTCCAGCAAAGTTTGCAGCCGGAGTACTTGGGATGTTCACACTCACAGTGACTTCATTTGCTGGAGTAGTCAATGGAGTTTTGGGGCTTGCTCCAACTGCTGCAATGTTTGTTAATGA
>JBDKLK010000037.1:0-10478 GCA_039795655.1 Actinomycetota bacterium | reverse complement strand
TGGTGCCGCGTTGTCTGCCGTATTCCTCAAGCAAAAGTCTGGTGTTGTCTTGGCGTAAGCGAAGTGAATCAGCATTAAAAATCTGGGTGTAGCCGACATTAATTAGTAGTGCTAATAAACCAAAAGTCATCAAGCCTGCGATGCGGCGAATCTGATGGTTCATAACTGTTGTCCTGACGGCGCACTTAATTGAGTTGAAGTGTGCGAAATGCGAAGCACCAATGCAATCATGATCCAGTTAGCAATTAACGCAGAACCACCTGCTGCTAAAAATGGTGTAGTCAAACCAGTTAAAGGAATCAGTCGAGTCACTCCACCGAAAACTACAAACAGTTGTAAGCCAAGAACGATTGCTAAACCAGCTGAAAGAAGTTGGCCAAAATCATCTTTAGTCATCAAACTTGTGCGCAAAGTTCTTTGCACCAAAATTGCATAAAGAAAAGTAATTGCGATTAACCCTACATAACCGAGCTCTTCGCCGAATGCACTGAGGATGAAATCGCTTTTTGCATAAGGCACTAACCACGAGTATCCCTGCCCAAGGCCGCGACCAAACAAACCGCCGCTTGCAAAACCATAAAGTCCCTGAACAAGTTGATAGCTTTCATTTAGTGCGTAAGGAAAAGGATCTAGCCAAACCATTGCGCGAAGTTTTACGTGGCTGAACAATTCGTAGGCAACGAATGCGCCAGATAGAAATAAGAAACCGCCAAGTGCAAGCCAAGTCCGTTGTCCGGTAGCTATATAAAGCATGCCAACAAATAAACCAAAGAAAAGCAGTGATGTGCCGAGGTCTCTTTGAGAAATCAATACCAACAAACTAATTGCCCAAGCAGAAACAATCGGCCCCAAATCTTTACGACGCGGTAAACCAATTCCAGCCCATTTTTCGCGAATACTTGAAATCGAAGCACGATTACGAGCCAAATACCCAGCAAAGAAGATTGGTAGCACGATTTTTGCTATTTCAGCTGGCTGAAATGACAAAGAACCGACTCGAATCCACAATCTTGCGCCGTTGATACTCGCACCTAGCAAAGGCAGCATAGGTAACAAAAGCAAAACTAAACCAGCCACCATTGCTGTGAAGGTATATCGCTGTAAACGGCGGTGATCTTTAATCACAGCCAAAGTAATTACTAAAAGTGAGATTCCTAAGAAAAACCAAATCATCTGAGAGGCTGCTTCAATGGAGAATGTGCTTGAAGAAGCTTCAGCTCGAATCTCGTCGGCTATATCTAAACGATGAATCATCACAATTCCCAATAGGTTTAGCAGAACTGCAATCGGATAGATGAATTGATCTGCAAATGGAGCGAAAATTCTGATGGCTAAATGACCGATGAAGACAATTCCGATTATGAAATAAATCTGCATAATTCCAATAGGATGCAAAAGGTGTGTAGCGCTTTCAACAATGTAGAGTGCTACCCAAGAAATCAGAATTACAAAAACGAGCAATATAAGTTCGATATTGCGTTTCCGAGAAGTAAAAATTTTCATAACGACCTACGGAATGCATACATCTTGCGCGTCTTCACACAAAAGTGAGCGCAGCATCATTTCTTCAATTAAGGTCAAACCAGAGTTCAAATCGGTAATAGATATTCCATGACTCACAGCGTCGCTGTCATTTTGACTTAAGGAACTGAACGGTAGATCAGTGCGCATAACTAAATGATTCAATGAAACAGGACCGAGTTCTTGATCTATTCCTTGATATATAGAAACATTTCCATCATTTACGCCTATGAACCATTGATTGTTGATCCAAGTATTGGCAGCAAACACGCTACTTAGGAGCAAAACGACAATTGCAGCAATTTTAAGAACTAGAGATTTAGATATCCTCGGAGTAACAACAGTCGAATTTTCATTAGATTCGATCGCACCTACAACGATTGGTGCCGTACCATCATTAAGAAGTGCATCATCATTGATAACTTCGCAGATAGCAACAGTCACGTTGTCGGGAGCACCTGCAGCAAGTGCGAACTCAATCAATTGAGCTACAGCTACTGTCTGATCTTTAATTTGTAGTTGTTGAGATATCAAACCATCGCTGATGACACCAGTCAACCCATCACTGCAAAGTAAAAATCTGTCTCCAAGTTCAGCATCTAGTTGATCAATATCCATCGCTACATCGTGAATACCGTCTATCGCGCGAATCAATAAGTTTCGGCGTGGATGAATTGCAGCTTCTTCAGCGGTTATTTCACCGCTATCAACCAGCGACTGAACGTATGTATGGTCAACGGAAACTTGTTTTAATTCACCGTCGCGTAATCGATAAATCCGGCTATCACCGATATGACCAATTCCGATTTTGTCTTCGAGCACTGCAATAGTGGAAAAAGTGGTTCCCATGCCGCGTTTCTCAGAGTCAGCAGCTATCAAGTCACCAATTGTGGAATGTGCAAGATTTGTAGTTGAAATAAGCCAGTTTGAGTATTCCGAAGAATTGCCTGGAAGTTCATTCAAGTGATCTTTTACTGTCTGAATTACAGTGGCACTAGCGACTTCGCCAGCAGCGTGACCACCCATTCCGTCTGCAACGGCAACTACATAAGGCGAACCAAGTCCACAGTCTTCATTGGATTTTCGAATGACACCAACATTGCTTTGAATGACGAATCTGAATGCAAAACTCATTTTTCAAACCGCAATTCCGTATTGCCAATCTTTAAAACGGTTCCGCGTTTTATTTTTACAGCTCCAGAAATTCTTTTGCGGTCCTGCCAAGTGCCGTTGGTTGAACCTAAGTCTTCAAATACCCAATTACCTTTATCAAAACGCACAATCGCATGTTTTGATGAAGCGTAATCATCTTGAATATGAACCTTTGCTTCGTTTGCACGACCAAAAGTCATACCATCTACTAATTCGTATTCGCGTTCAGTTTCATTTTCCAAAACAAAAACTCTACGGACTTTCGCAGATGATTTTGAGACATCGTTTGGACTTACAGCTGTTTTGGTTAAGTACTTTGTGTCAACTCGATTTAAGTCCCGCCGCATCAAGCGCAAAATTGAAAAAATAAAAATCCACAAAAGCGCTAAAAAGCCCATCCTTAAAAGGGTTAGCGCTAATTCAGACATTTCTAACGCATCCGAAATTGAATTACGGTTCCACCGATTTTGATGTCAACGTCTTCGGTAAGTTTTTGTTCGGTAATTCGATTACCGTGAATCCAAGTCCCGTTGGTTGATCCCAAATCTCGAAGTACCGGACTTGATAGCAAATCAATTTCACAATGTTTACGAGAGACTCCAGAATCCTCAACTTGAATGTCTGCAGCTTCACTACGACCAATTATTGTTTTGGTTCGGGTTAGTGGGTGAACAAAACCATCGATTACAACTGTTGGACCTTTGCGATTTGCAAGTTGATCGCTAGTTTGAATTGGTGTACCTCCATCGTCAACCGCAGTTGCGATGACTCTAAAAACACCAGTGGTTAATTCATTGTCGATTGCGAGATCGATTTTTATTTGACCCAGAGCTGTGTAGCGTTGAGTGACAATATGTTCCCGGATGACTGCAGCAATTTCAGCCTTCAAAGGTGCTTCGTAGGCGGAAAGGCGTTCGAAGTCTGATTGTGCAAGCTCAACTAAGAAGTGATTTGGGACAACTGTGCGACCTGCACCCACAATTACTGCTTTTTCATCCACTTCAGACTGGATGGCGGCGGCGATCTCAACTGGTTGAACTTCAGACTCAAAAGCGCGCGCAAAAGCGCCATTGACCACTCGGTTGATACGGTCTTCGAACCGATCCAGGATTCCCACTTTTACCCCTTATATGCAGGGCTCATCGTAATGTGAGACTCCAAGATGCGCTCGCAGATTGGTGTGCCACGATTGCCTAGTTATGAACAATATTTCCAAATTAACAACAGATGTACTTGTTGTCGGTGCAGGTCCAGCAGGCTCTTCAACCGCCGCTTGGTGCGCTAGAAATGGAAATGATGTTTTGCTCATTGATGCTCAAACTTTTCCTCGCGATAAAGCATGTGGCGATGGTTTAACTCCGCGGGCAATCAAGGAACTTAATCTTTTGGGTTTAGGAAATTGGCTTGAAGGCAGAGCCCGCAATAATGGACTTTGTGCAAATGGCTTTGGTCAAACTTTGCATCTTCCATGGCCAGGTGGTTCACTACCAAATTACGGAAGCGCGGCACCTCGTTTAATTCTCGATGCTGCAATCAGAGATGTTGCAATTCAAAGTGGCGCAAAAACTCTTGAAGGAGTTCGCGCGTTTGATGTTGAAATCTCAAACGGAAAAATCGTTGCGGTGCTTTGCAAATCAGATAACGGTGAAATCCGAATTGAAGCAAAAAGAATCGTTATTGCTGATGGCGCAAAATCTCAACTAGGCCGGGTGCTTGATCGCAAATGGCATAAGGACACGGTTTACGGAGTAGCGGCTCGCGGTTATGTAGCTAGTGAACGTAGCAACGATCCTTGGATTACCTCACATCTAGAACTTCGCGGAACTGAAAACCAAATTCTTTCTGGGTATGGCTGGATATTTCCACTTGCTGACGGCAATGTAAATATCGGTGTTGGAACTTTGGCAACAAATAAAAAACCTGCAGACATTAATTTGCGTCAACTAATGGATTTCTACACTGATTCTCAACGCAAAGAATGGAAACTCTCTGGCGAAATCCAAAAGCCTTGGTCAGCTCTGCTTCCAATGGGTGGCGCAGTTAGCAATATCGCAGGCACTAACTGGATATTTGTTGGTGATGCTGCGGGTTGCGTTAACCCACTAAATGGCGAAGGTATTGATTACGGACTTGAGACCGGAAGACTTGCTGCTGAGTATTTAGCAACAAATCCAGTAAATATGACTTCGGTTTGGCCAGAAATCTTGCGACAAAACTATGGTGCAGCATTTTCAGCAGCACGCAGAATCGCAGGTGTTTTAACTTCCGCTGAGTTCTTGAAGATAGCTGGTCCGATTGGAATGCGTTCAACTTGGTTGATGGAAATAGCACTGCGAGTTATGGGAAATCTTGTTACTGAACAGGATCAGGATTCACTTGCAAAACTTTGGCGAACACTTGGAAAGCTTTCTGTATCAATAGATAGTCGCAAACCTTTTAGTTAATAACTAACTCGATTTGTTACGAGTTACCCGTCGCGAAATTGATTTCGAAGTTAAGTAAGCAATCACGATTAATGTCCCTGCAACCAAAACCAAAGAAGTGTATGACTCTTGCAAGAATGAGTTTCCGGCAAACATAAAAATCACGCCCATAGTGCCGAGCACTATTAATGCACCAACTGAGCGACGCTTACCAACAAGATCCGGATGACGCCAGTGATCAGGTAAGTGCAAGGCCCAAAGAGCTGCAACTATTGTTGTGCAAATTCCTAAAGCCAAGCCAGCAAATAGATCGCTTAACCAATGAAAATTCAGTGCCCATGAACTAACAAACACAGCTGAAATTGGTATCAAAGTAAAAAGAGTTATGTAAGGAGCGAGTGGTCTCCATTTTGGTCGCGCTGAATATGCAGCAAGCACCAACAAGGTACAGATTGCTGCAACGTTTGCTCCGTGACCGGATGGGAATGCACCAAGTTTGTCTGCGTCCCAGATTGGGAGAGTGCGAATTTCTGGACCTAATTGATTGCGTGGGAATGCTCGTAATGTGAGGATTTTGAACATTCCAGTAACTGCATTTGTAAAAACCAAAGCTGACACGGTTGTTATCAATGGAAGCAAGTCTTTGCGACGGAATGTGAAATACACACCGATCAAAATTGCAAATGGATAAACAATTCTGCGTTGTCCAGGAATCTCTATTGCACGAAAAAAATCCCGCAGCCCAAGTTTGCTCACTTTAAGTTCTGATACCAAAGATTGATCGAGAGAGTTGATTAACCCAGTTAAGACCAACAAAAGTAGGACTGTAAAGACAATTCCAGCATAAAAAGCTGGCTTAGCAAGCAAACGCCGCTCATCGTCGGTAAGACGAAGAATCTTCTTACGGGCCATTTACTTCCAATTCTTTAGGTAGCCAACTTTAGGGCTAGATTGAGCAAGTGAGCACACGTACCCGCACACTCTCTGTATTAGCGGCTGTCCTTATTACTGCACAAATGATCGCTGCTCCGTCAGTTATGGCGGAGGGTCAAGTTATCGATGTATGTGCAAACAAATCAACGGGTAAAGTGCGAGAAATACAAAGCGGCAACTGTAAATACACGGAATGGTCAATCGGTGCACAACAGATTACGCCAGGCAAAAAACATCCATCTGGAATGCGTTCGAAGATGGCAAATCGCTGGTTCGCGGTTCGGGTTGCAGCAGCAAGAGCCGGTTACTCGTTGATTATGACTAGTGGTTTTCGCCGCCTTGTAGATCAAAAATACTTGTATGGAAAAGCTATTGAGAAATACGGTTCAAAAAAGGAAGCGGCGAAATTTGTCTTGCCACCGAAATATTCAATGCATCCATGGGGATTAGCAATCGACATCAACCGAAACAAAGGTTCAAAGTCGGGAGCAAAATGGGTGGAACTAAACGGATGGAAGTGGGGACTTTGTCGGCGTTACGACAATGAGTTCTGGCATTTCGAACCGTTGGTTGCGCCGGGCAAAAAATGTCCACCTCGTCAACCAAATGCATTAAGTGCAATTCCTGACGGTTACTGGGATAAATAAGGAGAAGTTATGCCTAAAGCAAATTTGAGAAAATCATGGCAATGGCTAGGTATTGCTTTTGTTTGTGGACTCGCAGCATTTGGTTTGTCTGAAATTGTCTTTGAGATTCTTGGTTATGACGATGACAAACCAGCAACAGTGCCGATGTGGGTGAAACTATTAATCGGTATTCCAGGTATTTTGATTTTGTTAACACCAACTTTTATTGCAGTTGAACATGCTTGGAATGCTCGCAAGCACAAAGTAAAAGGTGCGGTAATTCCACTGATTATTGGCGCATTTATCTTTGCTTACGTAATCATGATCACTGTTGGTGCAGTTTTCGGTATTTCTTAAACATTAAACAAACAAAAAGGCTGGTGGATTTCTCCACCAGCCTTTTTAGTTTTTAGTTACTTAACTACGTAGATAGCAACTGTCTTGCTGAAAGGTGCATAAGCTTCAAAGCCACGAGCGGTACCTTTAACACGGCAAAGGCCGGTCTTGTGTCCCATAACTTTGATCTTCTTGCCACTGTTTACGGTGCAAGTCTTCTTGGTCTTTGAAACCCAAGTAATTGTTGCGCCTTGTTCAGTCTTCTTTGGCAAAGCTGTTGTCTTTCCAACCTTTACAGATGGATTGATTGCAGGTGAAGATTGTGGGAAGTCAACTAGTTCGTAGAAAACTTCATCAGAACCTTCGATTACCCAAACTTCAGTTGTGTTTGCACCTAGGTCCAAAGACACAAAGTGATCGTTTCCATCTTTGACTGTGTCGCCTGACCATTCATCGCGGTCGCGGATAACAAAACCAAAGCCAGAGGTGCTAGCGGTGTCTACAGTGAATGTAAATGTTCCACCGTAGGTTGATGCATCTTCATCAATATCAAAGAACTGTCCACCAGTTCCATCAACACCTGAGTTTGTTCCCCAGAACCAAAGGTTCCAGTTTTCGTAATCAGCTGCAAAACGGTGGTAGTGCATGATGACTGTGTGTTCTGATGCATGAGCAGGAGCACTAACAACTGTTAGGCCTGCGAATGCAAGCAATGCAGAGATCAACACAGAAAGTGTCTTCTTCATTAATTTCCCTTCAATTAAGCGTGATACGCGCGTGATCACGCCAGTTAGAAATTTGTGGGCGTTCGACCACGTGGCAGAGAGTAGGAGTAGGGCGAGTGCCTAGGCAATAGCCGATAGAGCCATTTTGGTTACAAGTCAGGCACATTTTGGGACTTGATAACGATTAGGTTTCGAACAGGGCGTTTTACTCTCATAAAGACCGACAAATCTGTCCAAATCGAGGCAACTAGACTCACGGCTTGCTCTGCTAGAAAAGGACCAAAAAGCCCATGAAGTGCTCACTTTGCCACACAGAAGTTGAAGTTGGAACAGAATTTTGCCCAAACTGCACCGCGAACATCGTTTACGAAGATGCACTGGTCAAAACCGATAACAGCAAGGCTCCTAAAAAAGGGACTCGTGAATCCAAAGTGAATGAACCGATCAGCGGTAAAACTCGAAACATTCTGATTGCTGTTATTGCGCTTGTAGTAGTTGTTGCCGGTGTGCTTGTTTACAAGTTTGTTTTCAAACCGGCTGGTCCAGAAAACTTTGCATCACCAGCAGCTGTTTTTGAATACCTTCAAGTTGACTGTGTAGTTGGAACACCTCAACAAGGCACAGATCAAACCACTCAGAAGGCATACACACTTGTGACTTGTGGCCAAGAATATTTCGCTTTAACTTTCCCAACGGCTGAAGATAGTGCTGCATCAGCTGCCAAAGCTTCTGAAAGCATGCCAGATACCTACCGCATGTTCACATTAGCTAACGCCATCATTGTGTCAAATGCAACTTCTGCCGATGCACTAATCGGTGCACACCCAGATTTAGTGGAAGTTAAGTAAATCTACTTCGGCTAACAAGCCATAGTGATCGGATACTTCACCGTAGTTTTCTTCGGTGAATATCCGATTTACTTTTTTGCAGATAACATTGTTTGAAGTTGTAAAAAGATAATCAATTCTTTTACTTTTGCCATCCACTTCTGGCCAACCATCAATTACCCCACCAATAGTTGGATTGAACATTCCATCCTGATTAACTTCAAGATCTAGATCGCGGAAATTACTTCGTTGCATAATGTATTCGTAGCCAGGAGTACCAGCCTCAACATTGAAGTCACCTGCAAATAGAACTGGAGTGTCCTGGCGATTTAGTTCAAGTAAGTTTTCTATTTGATTTTCATAACTTTCTTCATTGTCGTTCCAAAAACCAGTGTGGACACTTACAAGGTTGATAGGTAAGCCATTGATGTCTATTTGCACTTCAAGCACTTTGCGAGATAACCAAAATTCCTGTGAAGAACTCTTCGTAATGTAGTTTGCGCTTTGAAAGACCAAAGGAAGTTTGGACAAGATTCCAACGCCTTCTTCCCAAACATCCCAACCGTAATGACTCCAGTCCCACAAGAATTCATATTTAGAACCAAGCAGACTCAATTCATCTCTTATTAATTTGATTGCGTTATCAGCCTTGATTTCAATGCCATTCCTAATCTCAATAACGGATGAATCTTTGTGCTGAGCTGCCTCTTGAAAGAAAATAACATCAATCGAATTCTCATATATTGCTTTGGCTATAAGCTGAAATTTCTCTAACTGATTAACTTCTTGATAGCAGTGCAAATTGAGCGAAAGCAGCCGGAGCATTTTCTATTTACGTCCGATTGCAGCTGCAATTTGTTCACTGTGTTCGCGTGGATGGTTTGTGTAAGTAGTAACCCATTTATTGACTGAATACTCCCCAGACTCAGTGTGTACACCTTTTCGATTTAAATCACTTGAACTCATTCGACGCAAAATATCTAGTGAAGCTGCTCTAACAGATGCAAAAACTGCTAATGAATTCTCGATTGGTAATTCGTTATATCCAAGCAATGGGCTTTCTGCCCAAGCCCCTTCGTCATAACCTTGAATGGTTGTGCCTTCTGGTTCGGCTAGGAGTCTGCGCAATCTGGCGTAACTTTGGGCTTCACTGTCTGCGAGGTGATGAATTACCTGCCTTGCCGACCAGCCGTCCTCGGCTCTCTTGTCGAGATCTACGGTGCTGAGAGAATTAACTACATCAAGAAAGACTTTTGTAGAAGATTCGTATTCTTTGCAAATATTCTCGATTTCCATGACACCTCAAAACATAGCCAAATTTGTGACGAATGTGAGAGTATCACCTTGCTGAACTTTTTAGAAGAAATCGGTGAAACTAAGTGCTCGAAGAATTGCGATCCATTGTTGGCAGTAACAATGTTCTGACTGATGCGTCCTTGATGGAGCCATATAGCTCCGATTGGACCGGCCACTATTCATCATCACCACAAGCAGTTATTCGAGTCACAAACCGCATTCAAGTCAGCCAAGTTTTAGCGATTTGTAATAAATCTCAAATCGCAGTTGTTCCGCAAGGTGGAAACACTGGATTAGTTGGTGGAAGTGTTGGTGGCGCATTTCCACACATCATACTTTCGACCAAAAATCTACGGTCCGAAATCATTTTTGATTCCACATCAAACCAAGTCATTGTAGATTCTGGTTTCACACTAGGTGAGGTTCAAAAATTCGCCCGTGAAAAAGGTTTGGAATACAACATTGATCTCGGGGCACGAGATGCGGCCACTATTGGCGGAACCATTGCGACAAATGCTGGCGGTATGCGAGTAGTCGCTTATGGAATGACTTCGATGCATGTGGTCGGAGTTGAAATAATTTTGCCGAATGGTGAAATCATCGACAGCCTAAGTGGTTTGCCAAAAAACAATACAGGTT
>JBDKLK010000036.1:0-10512 GCA_039795655.1 Actinomycetota bacterium | reverse complement strand
TAACGATTCTGAGCCAGACCCAGATGCAGTAGCAGCCTTCGCAAGGCCGCTCATTCCCGTTTATCGAGCAACCGCAAGTTTTCCCTCTTGGCGTTTTGAGCGCACTGTTGAGTTATTGCTAGACGGGCTTGATCCATTGGTGCGTGATGGGTTGAGTGAAGAAGTTGAGGTAGCGCAAAATTTTACAAATCTGCACAAGGCGTTTCACGACATTCACCGGCCGAACTCCCAAAGCGATGTAATGAATGCGCGGGAGCGATTTACTTTTGAAGAGGCGTTCGTTTATCAGACGGTTCTGGGGATGCGCCGAATTGAAACTGAAAACTCAAATGCAATTTCTCGACCACGCAAATCAACTGGTTTACTAAATGCGTTTGATCAAATCCTGCCTTTCAAACTTACTGCTGGCCAAGAAGCGGTTTGCGATGAGTTGTTTAGTGATATTTCTGCATCGCATCCAATGCATCGACTTCTGCAAGGTGAAGTTGGTTCAGGCAAAACTATTTGCGCTTTGCGAGCAATGCTCGCAGTTATAGACAATGGCGGACAGGCAGCACTGCTTGCACCAACCGAAGTTTTGGCACAACAGCATTTTCGGTCAATCACAAATATGTTGGGGGATTTAGTTGCAAAACCGGACCTCTTTGATGTGAAAAATCCGGTAGCCACTCAAGTTACCTTGCTAACTGGTTCTCTTAATGCAGCAACCCGTCGTAAGGCTTTATTGGATGCAGCGAGTGGTGATGCTGGAATTGTGATTGGTACTCACGCGATTTTCCAAGATAAGGTTCAGTTCGCGGATCTTGGTTTAGTTGTGGTCGACGAACAACACAGATTCGGTGTTGAACAACGGGCAGCTTTAGCAGCGAAAGCAATTGAGGGAACCAAACCACACGTTCTGGTAATGACGGCAACTCCAATTCCTCGAACCGTTGCCATGACAGTTTTTGGTGACCTAGAAATTTCTACACTTGCAGAGCTTCCTGCAGGCAGAAGTCCAATAAGCACACACGTGGTTCCGGGACAAGAAAAGCCAACACATCTAGCGAGAGTTTGGGAACGCATCCGCGAAGAGGTGGGCAAAGGTCATCAGGCTTATGTGGTTTGTCCGAAAATCTCCGCAACCGAAGCTGATGAATCGTCTGACACTGAAATTGCGCAAAAAGGTAAAGCAAGCGTCGAAGATATGTTTACTTATTTATCTGCTGGTCCACTCGAAGGTTTAAAAATTGGGCAACTGCATGGTGCATTACACAGCGATGTTAAAGATGAAGTAATGCAAAAGTTTGCTCGCAATGAAATTGATGTTTTGGTAGCAACCACTGTTATTGAAGTTGGTGTAGACGTCCCTAATGCAAGCGTGATGGCAATTATGGATGCGGAAAACTTTGGAGTTTCGCAGTTGCATCAATTGCGTGGTCGTGTTGGTCGCGGAAAAGTTCCGGGACTTTGTTTATTAGTTACGAACTCAGAAGCAGACAGCGCTGCTCGTGAAAGATTGGATGCGGTAGCTAGCACTCTCGATGGCTTTGAACTTTCTCGAATTGACCTTGAACAACGTCGCGAAGGCGATGTGCTTGGAACTTCGCAAAGCGGGGGTAAGTCAGGACTACGAATGCTGCAAGTTGTTCGAGATGAAGATGTGATTGCAAAAGCAAGAGAATTGTCTTGGAGTATGCTGCAAAAAGATGTTGAACTAAAACAGAATCCATCACTGCTAAAACGAATCAGTGAGATTTTGTCTGATGAAAAATCTGAATTCCTGGAGAAGACTTAATGACAAGGATTATTTCGGGTATAGCAAAAGGTAGAACGATTAAAGTTCCAAGATCAGGCACCAGACCAACATCGGATCGAGTTAGGGAAGCAGTATTCACCTCTCTTACAAGTCGCCTCGGTAGCTTCACAGATTTAAACGTGTTGGATTTGTTTGCAGGTTCCGGAGCATTCGCACTCGAAGCGATTTCTCGAGGCGCGAATACTGCAACTTGCGTGGAGAAACATCCAGATAGTGCAAACACCATCAAAGGAAATGCAAAAACTCTAAGCTTTGAGATAAACGTAAAAACTTCGGATGTTGCGACCTATCTAAAAGGTATAGCGACTCAAAAATTCGATTTGGTATTCATAGATCCGCCATATGAATACCTAAATGAAGAAATCGAAAACCTCCTTCACCTGCTAATTGCAGGAGGTTGGCTCACCGAAGATGCGGTAGTGGTGGTTGAGCGCAGTGCTCGCGGGGAAACGTTCAAGTGGCCAGAGGCGTATTCCGAGGTCCAAGAGCGCACCTACGGAGAAACTACGGTCAAAACGGGCATTTGCTAGGTTTCGCCTATGCGTAACGCGGTCTGTCCAGGCTCTTTCGATCCTGTGACCAATGGACACCTAGACGTCTTCGAGCGAGCTAGTGCCATGTATGACAATGTCACGATTGCAGTTTTAACAAATAGCTCCAAGTCGGCTTTGTTCACAATTGAGGAAAGAATTAAATTCATCTCCGATGCGTGTGCTGGTTGGAACAACATCAAGGTGGTTTCATTCCAAGGCCTGCTAGTCGATTTCTGCAAACAAAATGACATTTCAATCATCGTCAAAGGTTTGCGAGCGGTTTCAGACTTTGATTACGAATTACAGATGGCTCAGATGAATTACCGTCTCG
The DNA here is from genome assembly GCA_039795655.1 of Actinomycetota bacterium. Classification (GTDB taxonomy): domain Bacteria; phylum Actinomycetota; class Actinomycetes; order S36-B12; family UBA5976; genus JAFMIT01. Next base: position 7,850 of record JBDKLK010000036.1, on the reverse strand, counting down.
CAAAAGTTGAAACTTCTTTCATCGCAACAAATCCAGAATATGGTTATCTATCCTCATCGTTGATCAAAGAAATCAGCCGACATGGTGGGGATGTCACTGGCTTGGTGCCAAATGAAGTTTTGAAAGCGCTACAGGCGAAATCCGCACAAGGAGGAACCAAATGAAATCAAGTTCATTAGTTGATGAACTAATCGACATTGTGGAATCGGCAAAGAACATGCCACTTTCTCAATCATGTGTGATTAATCGCGGGGAAGTTCTTGCGCTGCTCGATGAAATTCAAGAGTCACTTCCAAAAGAGTTTTCTCAAGCCGCTTCTTTGTTGAATGAACGTGATGCTGTTTTGCAGGATGCCGCTGCCGAAGGTCAACGTTTAATCGAAATAGCGAAGGCAGAAGCTAAAGCCCTTGTGACCAAAGAGGCTGTTTATAAAGAAGCCCTTAAGTCTGCAGAAATTCTGACTCAAGAAAATGAAATGGAAATCCTGAAGAAGCGCCGCGAGCTTGATGACTACATCGATGCCAAACTAGCCGCTTTCGAGGCAGCATTGGTCAAGACCTTGAATTCCGTTCAAGCCGGACGTGAACGCACCGCTGTCCGCTTGACCTCAGATCTGCTACATGAGTCTGAAACCCAAGACCCAGGCAATTTCTTCGGAGATTGGCAAGATCCACGCCCATAATTAGGGCCGAATCGGCTGTTTTGCCGATACCAACCCTTCTCAGGTATCTTTCGCCCTCGGTCAACAGGGCTAAGACCTGCAAATCGATGTCATTGTGAGGACCTGTGAACACGCTCGATCCACGCTCAGCGTTGGTAGTCGATACCCATGAACTTGGGCGTCGTGCTGGAGCGATGTTCAAAAAATCTCTCACAGTGCCAGCGCCGCAGAATCTCGGTTCCGACGTCATCGGTATCAAACCCGATAGCGAACTCAAACTAGAACTTAGATTTGAATCAGTTATCGAAGGCGTACTGGTTTCGGGAGATGTGATTGCGAAAGCAACTGGAGAATGCTCTAGATGCTTAGACCCAATCGCATTCGACGTAACTGTTCCGGTTCAAGAACTCTATGAGTACGAAGAATCTGAAAACGAAGATGACGAAACCTTAAAACTTGAGGGAGATTTACTCGACCTTGAGCCGGTGGTGAGAGACGCACTTGTGCTTTCGTTACCGATAGCACCACTTTGCGATGATGAATGTTTGGGACTTTGTTCCGAATGTGGCATCAAGCTAAGTGAAGCGACAGACCACCAACATGAATCGGTAGATTCACGATGGCAAGCCCTCCAAGGTTTGCTTGATGAAAAGAAGGAAGGCTGACCCACGATGGCAGTACCAAAGCGCAAATCATCACGATCAAACACTCGCGCTCGTCGTTCACAGTGGAAAACCTCTGCTGCAACACTAGTAACTTGCGATCGTTGCCGTGCACCGAAGTTGCCACACCGTGCATGCGGTAACTGTGGAACTTATGACAAGCGTCAAGTTCTAGACGTTTAATCATTAAAGTTTCAGCGCACCCGTGCCTTCCTATGAACGCGGGTGCGCTGATGTTTTATTGGCTAAAGTGTGACTTATGACATCAACACCCGTTGACGTAGTTAGAGCAGCAGTTTCCAGAGTGATGGAACTGCCTATGGATGTGCTTGCAGGTTCGACACCTTTCAATGACATAGCTGTCGATTCAATCGCGCGCATCGTGATGGTGGATGCAATCTTGCTGCAGCAGCCAACCTGGAATGTTCCAGCCGATGTAATCAAATACTCAAAAACTATTGAGGAATTTGCAAACGGTATTGAAACCGGAAACTTAAATGGGGAAAACAATGGCTGACATGACCGATCTTCGCGCCCGATTGGGTTTTGATGTTGGTGATGAATTGTTGACGCTTGCAATGACGCATCGGTCTTTCTCATATGAAAACGGCAGTATCCCAACCAATGAACGCCTCGAGTTCTTAGGCGATGCAGTTCTTGGTTTGATAGTTACTGACACTCTTTACAAACTTCACCCGGATGTCCAAGAAGGACAGCTTGCGAAGCTTCGGGCAGCGGTAGTTAATGCGCGCGCACTTGCAGAAGTTGCTCGCACCGTCGGGCTTGGTGAATTTCTTTTACTTGGTAAAGGTGAAGAAGCAACTGATGGCAGATCCAAGCCATCAATTTTGGCTGACACTTGTGAAGCAGTAATTGGTGCGGTTTATCTCAGCGGCGGAATGGCATGGGCAGATTCATTGGTTCATCAATGGCTAGATCCACTTATTGAAGTTGCAGCAACTTTAGGAGCTGGTCTTGATTGGAAAACCAGTCTGCAAGAGTTAACCAGCGAACTTGAACTTGGCACTCCGCATTATGTGGTCGAAGAAACCGGTCCAGACCATGCAAAACATTTCACTGCGCAGGTGAAAATTGCAGACCACATGTACGGCAATGGAAGCGGACGAAGCAAAAAAGAAGCCGAACAACAAGCTGCTGCAACAGCGTTCCATATCTTGTCTGAACAAAACAAAACTTTATAAACAAAATGCCTGAGTTACCAGAAGTCGAAACCGTTCGCGCCGGTCTTGCCGAAAAAGTTCTAGGTGCAACAATCGCAAAAGTTTCTATAAATGAAAATCGTTCTATCCGTCAACACGAAAAAGGTGCGAAAGATTTTTGCAATCAACTAAAGGGAAACAAAATAGTTTCAGCTTCTCGACGAGGAAAATTTCTTTGGCTAAATCTTGCAGACCAAAATCGAGACGATGCACTTGTGATTCATCTAGGGATGAGTGGACAGGTTTTATTGCACGAGTCCGATTCATTAGAAAAACATGCGCGTGTGGTTTTCGATTTGGTTGGGAAAAGAAATAAATCAATCACTATGCGGTTTGTGGACCAGCGAATGTTCGGTGGAATGTTTTTGGATTCAAAAGTCACAACTGCAGAAGGAGATGAGATTCCTGGCAGAGTCACACACATTGCGCGCGACCTTTTCGATCCATATGTAAACGACAAAGAGATAATCGAAGCCATAAAGTCTCGAAAAGCTGGAATCAAGTCGCTGCTACTAAATCAAGGAATCGTCAGTGGCGTTGGAAACATCTATGCAGATGAGGCTCTCTGGGCAGCCAAACTCCACTACCTAAAGTCAGGTAACCAACTCAAGACTGCCCAGATCGAAGAAACCCTGGGTCATTTGCGGCGAATTATGGCCAAAGCAATCGAGGCTGGCGGAACCTCATTTGATGAGCAATATGTGCGAGTGAACGGCGAAAGTGGCTGGTTTGAGGTAGAACTCAACGCTTACGGCCAGGAGGGGGAGCCCTGTCCGCGCTGTGGCCGCCAAATCGTGCGTGAACCGTGGTCAAACCGGTCATCTCACCGATGCCCCCGTTGCCAACCTGCCCCAAAGCGCGGTGGGTAGGGTTTGCCCCTAATTTGATGGGGCGCCAAGCTCCTAAATCAGCGTGGAGCGTGTTCGGTGTATCTAAAGAGTTTGACCCTCAAAGGGTTCAAGTCTTTTGCATCATCAACGACTTTGGAATTCGAACCCGGTATCACTTGTGTAGTTGGCCCAAACGGTTCAGGTAAATCAAACGTTGTAGACGCCCTCGCATGGGTAATGGGCGAGCAAGGTGCAAAATCTTTGCGCGGTGGCAAGATGGAAGACGTCATCTTCGCAGGCACTGTTGACAAAGCACCGCTTGGTCGTGCCGAAGTAATTCTGACTATCGATAACTCTGATGGTGCATTGCCAATCGATTACACCGAAGTCACCATCTCTCGCATTATGTTCCGCAATGGTGGATCTGAATATGCAATCAACGGTGAACCTTGCCGCTTGCTAGATATCCAAGAACTTTTGTCAGACTCAGGTATCGGCCGCGAAATGCACGTCATTGTTGGTCAGGGACAGCTTGATTCAATTTTGCACGCAACACCAGAAGATCGCCGCGGTTTTATAGAAGAAGCGGCTGGTGTGCTGAAACACCGCAAACGTAAAGAAAAAGCATTGCGAAAACTTGAAGCAATGCAAGGCAATCTGCTTCGCCTGAACGACTTAACAAATGAACTTCGCCGTCAGTTGACTCCACTTGGAAAACAAGCAGAAGTTGCACGTCGCGCCCAAGTAATTCAGATTGATGTTCGAGATTCTCGTTCGCGTTTGTATGCAGATGATTTGTTGCAGTTGATGTCGTCACTAGCAGCTGAGGTCGCTGATGAAACGGCATTGCGTGAGCGCCGCGGTGAAGTTGAGAGCAATTTGTCTGATTTGAAGTCTCGCGAAGCAGTGCTTGAGGCAGAAATTCGTTCAGATGCCCCACTGATTTCTAAAGCTCAAGAAAACTGGTTCAAGCTTTCTGGACTTCGCGAACGTTTCTTAAGCACTGCAACTCTTGCTCAAGAGCGCATTCGAATGCTTTCTCCAGTTGAAGAAGAAGTATTAGGTCGAGATCCAGAAGAACTGGACAACGAAGCCCGCACTGCACGGGTTGAAACAGAAACTCTTAATGCTGAAGTTGAAGCTGGCCGTCAGATGTTGCTGGATGCAACTAAGACTCGCAGCGAATCAGAAGCAGCTCTTGCAGAAGAAACCCGTCGCATAAACGAACTCCAAAAAGCTGCGGCAGATCGTCGCGATGGCTTGACCCGTCTAGCTGGTCAAATTGATGCGATGAAACAACGCATCGAAACTCGCAAGCACGAAATTGAAAAACTTCGCAATCAAATTAATGATGCTAAAGAACGTGGCGAAAAAGCGCAAAGTGAATTCAATGCCCAAGAATCAAAAATTGCCGGGCTATCTGCAGGCGAACAAAATCTTGATGCTGATTACGAAAAAGCCTACAAAGAATTCTTAGAAGCCGAAAAAGAACTTTCCCACCTGCAGCGTGAAGAAGCAACGGCAGAGCGAGATCGTGTAACTCTGACCGCTCGCATCGAAGCGTTAGAAATGGCTGCCTCAAAAGCAGGCGGTAATACCGCATTGCTTGCAGCTAGTGAAAAAGTTTCTGGAATTTTAGGCACAGTTGCTGCACTAATCACAGTTCGAAGTGGTTTTGAAGATGCAGTATCTGCAGCATTGGGTGATGCCGCAGATGCAATCGCGGTTTCAAATGTTGATGCAGCTCTTGGTGCAATGAAGTTGCTAAAGAATGATGCAGCTGGTCGCGCTGGATTTGTAATTGCTGATGCAAATGATTTGGGTGAAGACACAGTAGGTCGCCGTCTCCCTGAAGGCGCCGTTATGGCAATCGATGTGATTGATTGCCAAGAATCTTTGCGCAAATCATTGAAAGTTCTTTTACGCGGTGTCGTAATTGTTGATGATCTAGAAATTGCACGCCAATTAGTTCTCGAACGTCCTGCTGCAACTGCGGTAACAAAGTTTGGCGACATCCTTGGACGCACAAGCGGCGCAGGTGGTTCTGCATCTGCCACCACACTTTTGCAAGTTCAAACAGCCTTAAATGACGCAAAAGCTACAAGAGATAAAGCGGTTCACGATGTTGAACGCCTAAAGTTTGAACAAATCGCTGCCACCGAAAAACTTAAATCAGCTCAAAAGAATTCTGATGCAGCGCTTGCCATCTTGCATGATTCTGATGCGCATTTTGCTGCGGTCGCTGAATCCCTCGGAAGCTTGAGTGCGCAGGTCCGAAGTGCAAATTCAGAAGCGGAACGTCTGCAGTCTGCTGTTGCTTCATCTGAATCAGCAATCGCAGCAGATGAACAAAGTCTTGCTGAATTGAATGTTCGATTAAATTCTGCAGAAACTTCTGGAGATGAAGGCGAACCAGATACTTCTCTTCGTGACGTTCTAACTGGTGATGTTGAACTGCAACGTCAAAAAGAAATTGATGTGCGCTTGCAGGTTCGTACAAGTGAAGAACGTCTGCGTTCAGCTGTCAGCCGCGCTGAAGAACTTGAACGCGCTGCTCGTGACGAACGTGAAAGCCGCCGCCGCGCAATAGAACGCAAAGAACGCCGTGCCCGTGAAGTGTCAGTTGCAACCGCTGTCGAAAAAGGTGCGCAGATTTCGCTTTCTTGGCTTGAGGTCGCACTTGAACAAGCTTCTAACGAAAGAGCGTCTGCCGAGCTTGCCCGTGATGCTCGAGATATTGAAATGTCACAAGTGCGTGCGCAGATTCGCGAACTTTCTGAAGAACTAGATCGCCTTGTAAATGATGTGCACCGAGATGAAATGGCTCGCACTGAACAAAGACTTCGCATTGAAACTTTGGAAAACAAGGTTGCGGAAGAACTTGGTATGGACGGCGAAACACTGATTGCCGAGTTTGGTCCAGATGTATTAGTGCCACCAACTCCGCCTGCTCCTGGCGATGAGGTAGATCCGAATGCTCCGGCACCACAGCCGTATCCATATGTTCGTGAAGAACAAGAGAAGCGTTTGAAGACTGCTGAAAAGGCAATGAACTTGCTTGGCAAAGTTAATCCTTTAGCACTTGAAGAATTCTCAGCACTTGAAGAACGTCACCGCTTCTTGAATGAGCAACTTGATGACTTGCGCAAATCTAAGAACGACTTAATGGCGATTATCAAAGATGTTGATGAGCGCGTTAAAGAAGTTTTGACTCAAGCATACGAAGACACTGCACGCGAATTCGAATCAATTTTCGGTCGACTTTTCCCAGGTGGTGAAGGTCGATTGGTGCTAACAAATCCTGACGATTTGTTGACCTCGGGTATCGATGTTGAAGCCCGCCCACCAGGAAAGAAACTTAAGCGTCTTTCATTGCTTTCTGGTGGTGAACGCTCTCTCACCGCTGTAGCTTTCCTAGTCGCATTGTTCAAAGCCCGCCCAAGTCCGTTCTACGTAATGGACGAAGTTGAAGCGGCGCTTGACGATGTGAACCTTGGTCGCTTGATTGATGTGATGAAAGAACTTCAAGACAACTCTCAGTTGATTGTTATCACACACCAGAAGCGCACAATGGAAATTGCTGATGCGCTTTATGGCGTAACAATGCGCGGCGATGGTGTGTCTGCAGTTATCAGCCAACGTTTATCTGAGATCCGCGACGAGTTCTAAAAAAATGTTGCTTCGTAGGTGGAAAAAGAATCAAACTTCTGCCGAGGTTGAGTCCGAAACCGCAGTTGAGGTTCAGCCTTCTGAAAAGAAAATTTCTTGGCGCAATTCCGGTCTCAAATCTCTTTTCAAGTCTGCCTTTTCTAAGACAGACCAAGAAGCGCTAGATGAAATCGAAGACGCACTTCTTATGGCTGATGTTGGAGTAGATGCAACTTCAGAAATCATCAACGCAATCAAAGCAAAAGCTGGGCGCGGTGCTGATGCCGACAAATTGCAAGCGGCAGTTCGTGAAGTCTTAATTGAAACTCTTTTTCAACATAAAGATAGAAGTTTGGGAATCAGCGATGAAGGGCAATCTGTAATCCTGGTTGTTGGTGTGAACGGCGCAGGTAAAACAACAACTATCGGAAAACTTGCGTACCAACTCAATCTTGCAGGAAAGAAGATTGTGGTTGGTGCGGCAGACACTTTCCGCGCTGCGGCTGCAGACCAATTAGAAACTTGGGCGACCCGAAGCAACGCAACGATTGTTCGCGGTAATGAGAATGGCGACCCAGCTTCTGTTGCATTCGATACTGTCGCAAAAGGAATTGAACTCAGGGCTGATGTGGTGATTGTTGATACCGCCGGTCGCTTGCAGAACAAATCAACTTTGATGGAAGAGCTTTCCAAAATTTCTAGAGTTATTGAACGCCAATCACCAATCACTGAAGTTTTATTAGTACTTGATGCCACAACAGGTCAGAATGGTTTAAATCAAGCAGAAGTGTTTGCGCAGAGCGTTGGCTTAACCGGCATTGTGCTCACA
>JBDKLK010000035.1:0-10819 GCA_039795655.1 Actinomycetota bacterium | reverse complement strand
AACGCAGCAGTTATTTTGAAAGCTGACGGCGAACCACGCGGAACTCGTATTTTCGGACCAGTTGGTCGCGAACTTCGTGAAAAGAAATTCATGAAGATCGTTTCACTAGCACCAGAGGTGATCTAACGATGGCACACGTTAAAAAAGGTGACACCGTTTTGGTTATCGCCGGAAAAGACAAAGGCGTTAAGGGAACTGTTCTTTCAGTTCTTACCGAGAGCAACAAAGTTATTGTTGAAGGTGTTAACCGCGTAAAGCGTCACACCAAACAAACAACTGGTTCTCGCGGCGTTGCAGTTGGTGGAATTCAAATCCAAGAAGCACCAATTCACATCTCAAATGTGAAGCTTGCAAAGGACGAAAAGAAGAAGCCAGCAGCAAAGAAAGCTGCAGCAAAGAAGACAACTTCTAAAGCTAAAAAAGAAGTTGAAGAAACGACTGAAGAGGCATAATGTCAGTGCAAACCCAGCCACGTCTTAAGGCGCGCTATGCAAGCGAAATCGCACCTGCATTGCAAAAGGAATTCAACTACAAGAATGCGATGCAAGTTCCACGCTTGGTCAAAGTTGTAGTGAACATGGGTGTTGGTGAAGCCGCACGCGATTCGAAATTAATCGAAGGCGCAATCCGCGACTTGACCACCATCACTGGCCAAAAGCCATCAGTTACCAAAGCTCGTCTTTCAATCGCACAATTCAAATTGCGCGAAGGAATGCCAATTGGTTGCCACGTAACACTACGCGGCGATCGCATGTGGGAATTCCTAGATCGTTTGACCACTGTTGCACTTCCACGTATCCGTGACTTCCGCGGTATCAACGGAAAGCAATTCGATGGTCGCGGTAACTACACCTTCGGTTTGTCTGAACAATCAATGTTCATTGAAATCGACCAGGACAGCATCGACCGTCCGCGCGGTATGGACATCACTGTTGTGACCACCGCAACCAACGACAAAGAGGGTTACGAATTGCTAAAGCAAATCGGTTTCCCTTTCAAGGAGAACTGAAATGGCGAAGCTTTCGTTAAAACTAAAGGCAGCTAAGAAGCCTAAGTTCGCAGTTCGTGGATACACCCGTTGCCAACGCTGCGGTCGTCCACATTCTGTATACCGCAAATTTGGTCTCTGCCGCATCTGCCTTCGTGAGATGGCACATCGCGGTGAACTACCCGGCGTCACAAAGAGCAGCTGGTAAATCAACGACGTTAAAGGTCTAGGAAACTAGAAACCATAACGAGGAAGGGCGAAGCCCAAAATGACAATGACAGATCCAATCGCGGATATGTTGACTCGCATCCGTAACGCAAACTCTGCGTACAAGGATGTAGTTGTAATGCCTTACTCAAAGATCAAAGCAGGAATTGCTGAAATCTTGAAAGAAGAGGGTTACATCGCAGGAGTCGATTCACGCGACGCAGAAGTCGGCAAAGAACTCGTAGTTTCATTGAAATACGGTCCAAGCCGCGAACGTTCAATCGCCGGTGTTCGCCGTGTGAGCAAGCCAGGTCTTCGTGTTTACGCAAAGAGCACAAACATGCCTCGCGTTCTCGGTGGGCTTGGTATTGCGATCATCTCAACATCAACTGGTTTGTTGACTGACAAACAAGCAGCTAAGAAAGGTGTAGGCGGAGAAGTCATCGCCTACGTCTGGTAAGGGTGGTTTGAGATGTCACGTATTGGTCGTCTAGCAGTAGCTGTTCCTAGCGGAGTAGATGTACAAATTGATGGAGCAACCGTTGTTGTTAAAGGCCCTAAAGGTCAGCTACAACACACACTTGCACAATCAATCACTGCAATTAAGAACGAAGATGGAACTATTCAAATTAATCGTGCAAACGATGAACGTTTGAGCAAGTCTCTACATGGTCTTTCACGCACTCTTGTTAACAACATGGTGCTTGGTGTAACAACAGGTTACGAAAAGAAAATGGAACTATCTGGTACCGGTTACCGTGTTGCACTCAAGGGAACTTCACTTGAATTCGCACTTGGTTACAGCCATCCGATTGTTATCGATGCACCAGCTGGAATCACTTTCACCGTTGAATCACCAACCAAATTCGCTGTAGCTGGAATCGACAAGCAACTTGTTGGCGAAACCGCAGCAAAGATTCGCAAACTTCGCAAAACTGATCCTTACAAAGCTAAGGGTGTTAAGTACGAAGGTGAAGTTATCCGTCGCAAGGCTGGTAAGGCAGGTAAGAAGTAATGGCACTAACCAGTTGGGGCAAAAAGAAATCTGCAAAAGCAGTTTCACGCCGTCGTCGTCAAATTCGTATTCGCAAAAAAGTAAGCGGAACCGCATTGCGTCCACGCTTGGTGGTTACTCGTTCAACCCGTCACATGTTCGTGCAGGTTGTTGATGACACTAAGGGTGTAACTCTTGCATCAGCTTCTTCAATGGAAGCAGATTTGCGTAAAGCTAACGGTGACAAAACCGCTAAAGCACGCAAAGTTGGCGAACTTGTTGCTAGCCGCGCTAAAGCAGCTGGCGTCGAAACTGTGGTCTTTGACCGCGGTGGTTCTAAGTACACCGGTCGCATTGCGGCCCTAGCCGAAGGCGCCCGCGAGGGCGGCTTGGTCTTCTAAGACGGAAAGGTCAAAATAAATGACTACTGCAGCAGCAGGAACACGTCGCGACGGAAAAGATGGTCGCGAACGTAAGAACCGTCGTGAAGATCGCGGCGCTCAGGTCGAAAAGAGCCCATACGTTGAACGCGTTGTTGCGATCAACCGTGTAGCTAAAGTTGTTAAAGGTGGACGTCGCTTCTCATTCACAGCTCTAGTTGTTGTTGGAGATGGCGAAGGCACCGTTGGTGTTGGTTACGGAAAAGCAAAAGAAGTACCAGCAGCAATTGCAAAGGGTGTTGAAGAAGCAAAGAAAAACTTCTTCAAAGTTCCACGCATCCAACAAACAATTCCTCACCCAGTACAAGGTGAAGCAGCAGCAGGCGTAGTTCTACTTCGCCCAGCTTCTCCAGGTACCGGTGTTATCGCTGGTGGTCCAGTTCGTGCAGTACTTGAATGCGCTGGCATCCACGATGTTTTGTCTAAGTCACTTGGATCTAGCAATGCAATCAACATTGTTCACGCAACTGTTGCAGCTTTGCAAATGCTAGAAAATCCAGAACAAGTTGCAGCACGTCGTGGCAAGTCTGTTGAAGACGTTGCTCCAGCTGCAATGTTGCGCGCGAAAGCAGGAGTTAATCAATGAGCAAGCTCCAAGTAACTCAAATCAAATCAACCATTGGTGAAAAACCAGCTGCACGCGAAACAATGCGTTCACTTGGTTTGAAGCGAATTGGTCACGTTGTGATCAAAGAAGATCGTCCTGAAATCCGCGGAATGGTTAAATCTATTCAGCACTTGATTTCAGTCGAGGAAGTGAAGTAACAATGGCTATCAAAGTACATCACCTTCGTCCAGCCGCAGGTTCAAAGACCAAGCGCACACGCGTTGGTCGTGGTGAAGGTTCAAAGGGTAAGACTTCAGGTCGCGGTACTAAAGGTACTAAGGCTCGTTACCAAGTTCCTGCAAACTTTGAAGGTGGCCAGATGCCTATGCATATGCGTCTTCCAAAGTTGAAGGGCTTCACTAATCCAAATCGTGTTGAATACCAAGTAGTCAACGTTTCAGACCTAAATGCACATTTCCCAAATGGTGGCGATGTGACTGTTGCAGCTCTTATTCACAAAGGTCTTGTTCGCAAGAACGAACTTGTGAAGGTGCTTGGTCGTGGTGACATCAGCGTTAAGTTGAACCTGACTGTTGATGCTTGCAGCGATTCAGCTAAAGAAAAGATTGAAGCCGCTGGCGGCAAGATCACCATCTTGGGCAAATAACCTAAGGTAAAAAAGAACTAAAGAGTTTGACGCCCCGGCTCCATTAGGTGTCGGGGCTTCAAACAAAACGGAAGGTAACGACATGCACGTAAGCGCTTTTGCTTCAGCGTTTAGAACACCGGACTTGCGTCGCAAACTGCTATTCACATTCGGCATCATTGCGCTATTCCGCATCGGTTCAGTCGTTCCAACCCCAGGTGTTGACTACGCCGCAGTTCAAAGCTGTTTGGCAGTCGAAAACCAAAATCCACTCTTCGGTCTAATCAACCTTTTCTCTGGTGGTGCGCTTTTGCAGTTGAGCGTTTTCGCGCTCGGCATCATGCCTTACATCACCGCAAGCATCATTTTGCAGTTGTTGACAGTTGTTATTCCTCGTCTTGAAACTTTGAAGCAAGAGGGCCAATCAGGTCAGGCGAAAATCACTCAGTACACACGCTACGTAACTATCGGTCTTGCGATTTTGCAATCAACCACAATTTTGACTTTGGCACGTACACCAGATCGTTTGATTCCTGGATGTACTCAAACTTTGATTCCAAACGATTCTATTTTCACTTTTGTCGTGATGATGGTTGTTCTTACAGCCGGTACATCAGTGATTATGTGGCTTGGTGAATTGGTAACTGACAAGGGTGTTGGCAACGGTATGTCAATCCTTATCTTTACATCAATCATCGCAACTTTCCCGTCACAGTTGATCAGCATTGTTCAAACAGATGGTCTTTTCACCTTCGCAATGGTGATGCTCGTTGGTGTTGCGACCATTGCTGGTGTAGTTCTTGTTGAACAAGCCCAACGCCGTATTCCAGTTCAATACGCGAAGCGAATGGTTGGCCGCAAGACTTACGGTGGAACATCAACCTATATTCCAATCAAAGTAAACATGGCTGGCGTTATCCCAGTTATCTTCGCTTCATCTTTGCTATACATTCCAAACTTGGTTGTTAACCTTTCAGGTAACACCACAAGCGGTTGGGCAGTTTGGATCTCTCAAAACCTAACTCGTGGCACCGAACCTCTTTATCTTGCGTTTTACTTCTTCTTGATTGTGTTCTTTGCTTACTTCTACGTCAGCATCACTTTCAATCCACAACAAACTGCAGAAGACATGAAGAAGTACGGCGGGTTTATTCCTGGCTACCGCGCAGGCAAACCAACAGCTGATTACTTGGCATATGTTTCAAACCGTCTGACTTTCCCAGGTTCGCTTTACCTAGGTATCATCGCTTTGATTCCATTCTTCGCTTTCGCATTGTTGAACGTAAACATGTCACGCTTCATATTCGGTGGTACATCACTATTGATTATGGTTGGTGTTGGTTTGGATACTGTCAAGCAGATCGAATCACAACTACAACAGCGTTCATACGAAGGCTTCTTGAAGTAATGCGCATCATTTTGATGGGTCCGCCAGGCGCGGGCAAAGGAACACAGGCAGTTTTCATTGCTGAAAAACTTGGCATTCCACACATCTCTACCGGTGACATTTTCCGTGCAAACGTTTCTCAAGGAACGCCACTTGGAATTGAAGCTAAGAAGTTCATGGATGCCGGTGAATATGTTCCAGATTCAGTAACAAACGCAATGGTTGCAGATCGTCTAAATGAAGCAGATGCTCAAAAAGGTTTTCTACTAGATGGCTACCCACGTACCATTGACCAAATCAATGAACTCGACAAAGTTTTAGCAGCTAAAAAAATTGCTGTCGAAAAGGTCATCGAACTAACTGTCGATATCGATGCGGTTGTGCCACGCCTACTTAAGCGTGCTGCGGAACAGAATCGTGTTGATGACACCGAAGATGTAATTCGACGCCGCCTTGAGGTTTATGCAGAGCAAACTGCGCCACTTACCGAGGTCTACGCCCAGCGCGGATTGCTAGTGCAGGTAGATGGTTTCGGGGAAATTAACGAAATAACTAAGCGTTTAATGGACGTCCTAGGTCTATAGTCTCGCTATGAAACCGCCCGTAAACACTCAGAATGTGTTCGGGCGATTTTTGTTTGCGGCTCTAATTACCTACATCGCAACCCAGGCGCACGGCTGGGCTGGGGGAGTAGCCACTCCTTACTGGTTCACGACTTTAACCTGGATTTTGGTTTCGATTGTCTCTATCAAAATCAGAAGTCGCACACTTCTACTCGTGCTTTCAATTGGGGTTCAGCTCATAATTCATTATGGATCTATGTTGAACTCAAGCCATGCCTACCCGATGAACACCTCAGGTAATTCAATGGTTGTGGGTCACGTTATTGCGGGAATTGCAGCGTGGGCAATCACAATCCTGGCTGAGCGGCCATTCACTTCAATTTCCACCGCGGCCATTCTCTTCGAATGGCAGCCAGCATTTATTTTTGGACCAATAAAAACATTTAATTGGTCATTCAAATCATTTTATTCAATATTTCTTAATTTAAATCATTTTGGTAGAGCTCCTCCTGCAGCTTCTAGTTATTAAAAACATTTTATTAATTAATTACTAGAAGAAGGTTTTATGAAAAACAAATTAATTGCAATATTTGCTGTACTTACAATGGCGACAGCTTGTGCGCCAACCGAACAAGCGCAACCAGAAGATCACACCGACCACATAACCGTCGAAAACGCATACGTCCGCGCTACTGATGAAATGTCTGTAATGATGGACACTTTGATGACAGGTGTATTTTTCGACATAACAAACAACCACGATGAACCAGTAACACTTATTGGTGGTGGCTGCCAATGTGCCGATTCTGTTGAGATTCACGAAGTAGTTGGCGGAGTTATGCAGCCTAAAGAGGGTGGCTTAACAATTGCTGGTGGAGCGACTGAAACTCTCAAACCGGGCGGAAATCACGTAATGTTCATTGGCTTGTATGAAGAACTAATTGCAGGTGATGAAGTTACTTTCTTACTTGAGTTTTCGGACGGACACGTTGTCGAAGTCACAGCTCCAGTCAAAGTGGTAAATCTCGATCAGGAGAATTACGAAAAGTAATGTCTGACAAAAACATTGATCGACGTAGAGTTATTTCGATTGGTGCTACCGCAGCTGTTGGATTGACCGTAGGCGCATCGAGTGCCGAAGCTGTCCATCAGCTCACAGACAATGAGGGAATCGGGGTGGTGGGTAAAACCACCATTCCGTTCTTCGGAAAACACCAAGCTGGTATTGAAACCCCTATTCAAGCAAAAGTGACCTTTGTTGCGTTCGACTTAACGACAACAAACAAGTCTGCGGTGGCGAGATTGCTTCGACTTTGGACTTCAGACATTTCACTAATGATGGCCGGCAAACCTGCAATGGCTGATACGAATTCAGAAATTGCCGCTACACCCGCAAGGCTCACTGTCACTTTTGGCCTTGGCTATTCCTTATTCAACAAACTTGGCATCGACAATCAATGGCCACTATCAGTAACTGCGATTCCTTCATACAAAATTGATCAGCTCGATCCTGCTTTCTGTGATGGAGATTTACTGCTACAAATCTGCGCAGACGATGCATTAACAGTTTCACATGCGGTTCGAGAACTTGTTAAAGATGCTAAACCCTTTGCAGATGTTAAGTGGACTCAACAAGGTTTTGCATCTCATCACGGAATTAACCCAGGTGAGACTCCTCGCAACTTAATGGGTCAGGTAGATGGAACCGACAATCCAAAACCAGAAACAGAAGACTTCAACAATACGGTTTGGAACAAAGACGGAAGCACTACTTTTGTTTTGCGCCGTATCCAAATGAATTTAGAGACTTGGGATTTGTTGTCCCGTCCTAACCAAGAAAAAGTAATTGGACGCAACCGAAAAAACGGTGCGCCACTAACTGGCGTGATCGAAACCGATACTCCGGATTATGAGCTTGAAAAAAACGGCGAGCTAGTGATTCCGATGGATGCCCATATCCGTCGCGCAACCGGTCCCCGCAATTTGATGCGGCGCGTTTTCAACTATGACGAATCACCAACGGATCAAGGATTGCTGTTCGCTACCTATCAGGCAGACATCAACCAATATCTTGAGATTCAAGCCCGCCTTGCATCCAAAGATTCATTGAATGCTTGGACCACGCCAGTCGGCTCAGCCATGTTCTACATCCCACCCGGCACCCAAGCTGGAGATTGGCTCGCGTCCCCCATTTTTGGCTAAATCACTCTCAATTCGCACCACATAAACAGGTGGTGTGGGGGTGAGGCGTTACCCTTCCCGCAAGCCATTCACTGGCTAACGGGAGGAACAAAAATGAAGTCATTTCGTGTGCTTGCAATTAGTACATTGCTGATTTTCCAAACAGCCACACCAGTTATCGCAGTCGATTCGAGCCCTGTTGGTCGACCTCTCAGCCCATACCAAACAGCTGCAGGTGCTGGTTCGATTTCAATTACTTGGTCTGCGCCAATTCAAAATGCGGGAGCAGTGGATGGGTATCGCATTCAATACCGCTCGGTGTTCAATGATGAATGGCTTACTTACGTAAATAAAACAACTGCAACTTCACTTGAACTTACCGGACTCGAGAGCCCTGGCACTTTTGTAATGCGAGTAGCCGCTATTAATGGCAATTTCATTTCTCCATACGTAACTGTTAAAACTTCTGCAGATCAAAAAGTTGCTACGCAAATTTCGACAGGCGGTTACAACACTTGCGCTCTTCTCGACGACGCAACTGTTGAATGCTGGGGTTACAACTTCGCTGGCGCGTTAGGTGACAACGTGAGTGAGGATACAAATGTTCTTACCCCAGTAAAGGCATACAACTTAACAAACGCCGTGAAAGTTAGTGCCGGCTCTACACATCAGTGTGCGCTAAAAGGAGACGGCACCGTTTGGTGTTGGGGAACAAATACTTTTGGTGAACTTGGCGATGGAACAAACTATTACTCAAAGAAGCCACAGCTGGTTCCAGGCATTGCCAACGCAATTGATATCGATGTCAACTACAGCACTTCATGTGCAATTCAATCCGACCTTACAGTGAAATGTTGGGGATCAAATATCGGCAAAATATTTGGTGACAATTCCGAGAAAAATCTTTCTCCAAGAACTGTTCCCGATCTTGCAAATGTTAAAAAACTGAGTTTGGGAAGATCTTTTAATTGTGCTTTATTGACCAACAATGATTTGAAATGTTGGGGTGACAACAGTATTGGCCAACTTGGAGTTGGATATATTTCGCCAGAGAATGCGACCTACATCAGCGCAGTTATTGCGAGTGATGTCAAAGATTTTTCTATCGGTGCAACCAATGCATGTTATTTAGATTTTGATGAAAACTATTATTGCTGGGGATCGAATAACTATGACCAAGTCGGCGATGACAGTGGCCGGCCAGTACTAGCGCCAAAACTAGTTTTGACTGGGGTAAAGAAAATCTCCGAGAACATTGGATATCACCAGTGTGTTGCAATGACTGATCAAACCGTTAAGTGCTGGGGTTGGAATCCTCACGACCAACTTGGTATCGGCGAAGACGTCACAAAACGCATACCTGTAACTGCTACTGAAGTTTGGATAGGTGAATACTCTCAAATCGAGGTTGGCTACTTCCACACCTGCACATTGAGTGAGCGAAGTGGAGTTGTTCAATGTTGGGGCATGAACGATCACGGCCAACTTGGAAATGGCAGTGGTGGAATGAGCTCATCTGAAGGAGATTTCAGTGCAGTTCTTGGTTATGGTGATCAGTTTTTGCGAACTGCAGATAGACCATCCGACATTGATTGGATTTCTCAGAGTGGAAAATCTCGCGACAGCATAAATGTTGGCTGGCACGCTCCTGCAGACAACAACTCACCGATTATTAGGTACAACGTTCGGTACACGTTTGATGACATTGAACAAGTTCCATTCGACCAAGTCGTTTGGGAAACTGGCACAACCGACATTCCGCAATTCGTTATTCAAAATGTTGAAGAGGCTCGAGCTGCGTACATAACTGTTAATGCAGAAAATGCTGTCGGCACAAGTAGCTGGACCGATCCAATAGTTGTTACAACCAGTGGTACGCGCGAGATCACAGGAATCATCAACGCTTGGGACGACGTTCCAGTTTTCGGTGGTTCGGTTTCTTGGAGTACCCAGGATGGCTCTTTCGCCTCATCAAAACCAATTGGATTGACTGCATATGGAACAATCAAATTCCCACGTGTAACGGCTGGCAATTTGCATATGGTTTTCACTGACATCCAAACTCAAGATGGGGCAGTAGTAACTGGTTCTGCTGATATCTACATTGGGTTTAATCAGACCAAAATAAATCTGCCGAATCCAGAGAGTATTTCGCGCTGGGCAATCCAAGTTACTTCCCCGGATGGTCCCGTTCCTAATGCCCAAGTAAGTGTTACTGGATTAAGCAGCACCGTTTATAAGGATGGATTCAAATTCCAAGTTCCAGAACTTGTTTCATCAGGTTTATCAAATGCTGATGGCTTGTTCTTTGCCCTCGGTTATTCGAATGGTTCTTCAAACGTGAGCGTCCACTACGACGATGGCGTATTGGTACAGAATAAATCAGCTCGACTAAGTGATAACGTCACATACATCGAACTTGAAGAAATGCCTTGGATTAATGTTTATGAAGAAATGGTCGATGCCTACAAAGATCAATTAGTAAGTATCACGTTGAATGTTAATGACAGCGCTCCACTTTCAATTCGCCACAATGTTGCACCACTTGCAAGTTCAGGAATTTTGATTTCGGTAACGCCTCCAAAAGGTGCCTCTCAAAAAAATTGTGGTGCCAAACTTGCAGGCAGGACAAACCAAGCTGGCTTTGTCACTTTAAAAGTTTGTGCAACTAAATCTGGTAAATACAAGATTAATGGCGCTGGTGCTATCACTAACAAAGCTGTCACCCTAAAAGTTGAAGGCACTACTGCACTAGAAGTAAAGAATCTAAAAGCTATTTCACCAGAACTCGGTATTGCGGAAATATCTTGGGATAAACCTGAATATTTAGGTGGCAAGAAACTTAAGTATTACCAAGTCAGTATTA
>JBDKLK010000034.1:0-11133 GCA_039795655.1 Actinomycetota bacterium | reverse complement strand
ACCGAGGAGTCCGGTCGCGGGGCTCTAAGGAAAATCAAACAGTGACTTGGACTGCGTAACCTCTTGGGCCACAAGGAATGAGGTAGTCGAGAACGCGTTACAGAGGCTGCGCCCGGAGAAGACCCTGATCTATGTCATCGGACCCGAGTTCGATTCTCGGCACCTCCACAAAAATAAAACCCTCGGCTAATGCCGGGGGTTTTATTTGTTCGGAGTTTGTCCCATCGAGAATCGGGAAAAAGTCACTAGAAAAGCTAATGTGACCTACGCAATAGGCGTTCGGGGGCAAAATGGAAAATGTGTTTGATGAGGATCCTTTCCTATTTCCAGATGAAATTGAATTTATGAACCAATTTCCGGAGATTCTTTACATAAGTACTGGCACATCGGCCGAGGTTTTCCACAAAGAAGAAGAGTGTATGGGGCTTCGGGCAGGCCGCACTCGGTCGATGACTCGTGGGATAGGAGAATTTCCGCGCCTGTTTAGAGTGAATAGAAAACAAGCCCTTAAGCCCTACAAAGGCAGAATGGGTAGAAGACCATGCGAAGTTTGTTTCCCTAGATTCGCAAACCCAGAAACAGTGCGCTACAAGAATTGGAATCGCACCATTCGCTTTCAATCAAGGAATGCTGGAATTCAAACACGAAATGCAGATGAGCTAAAAGTAGGCGATTTCATTCAGGTGACCGACGGAAAGTATGTGGATGAAATATTGGTTATAGAAAAAATCAACTTCGATGTTGAATCTGTACAGGCGAGTTTTAGATTTCGACCCAATGCTTCCGTTGTAATTATTGGATTCGACGAATTTATACAAATTGATAGTGACAACCCAACTATTGAAACCCTTAAGGACTCCCGCATTTTTTCAATTGGAGAAAAAATTGAAGTAATTAGCGGGCCTTTTTCGGGAGTCTATTCAAAAATAGTAGATGTAGATCTTGAAAATATGAAAGTAATAGCGACTGTAGAGATTTTTGGAAAAGAAACCCAAATAGAACTAGATTTCAGTGTTATTGAGAAACGCCGCACCTAGCGACTGTTTTTAGGATCAAGCCGGGTCAAAGGCGATGCTGTAGCACAAGTTGAGGCTCAAATCCGCGCATACATTGCTGAATTTGCTTGACCTGTAAGAGTGACGCTTGCCTAAAGTGCCCTCGTAGGGGAGGAGAGTCATGCCAAAGTTATTCCCGCCATTGCCGAAAGTTGAGGTTACCCCAGAAACTTCTAAAAGAGATCTGGCGCTCGATGTTGTTCGTGCCTGGTCTTTGTTGGTTGTTGTTTTCGGACACTTCTTCATGGAAATCATTTACTGGGGTGGTGAGGTCCCAGTAACTGGTAACACGCTTTCTTCTAGCCCTTATTGGCCTTTCGTCACTTGGCTCTTGCAAGTAATGCCGCTGTTTTTCGTTGCAGGTGGCGCTGTAAATATCGGCAGCTATGAAAGGTCGACTGGCACATACAACCAATGGTTATGGCAACGAGTTAAAAGGTTGATGAAACCGACTGCGGTTTTCTTGTTAACCATGTCAATTGTTTTCACTATTTTGAGTTTCACAATTGATACCAAAACCACCGATGCGCTAGTTAGCGGTGTAAGTGGACCACTTTGGTTCTTGTCTGTCTACGTAATCGTGACTGCACTGACTCCCGTCACTTCAAAGTTGTGGAACAAGTTCGGCCTCGGATCGGTTGCAGTACTTTTTGTCTTAACAGTTTTAGTGGACCTAGTTCGACTACAGGTGGCATCCGCTGCTGGCGTTTTGAATCTGATTATTGCTTGGGTACTCGCACATCAACTTGGGTATTGGTACAACCGAGGTGTTAAGAAGAACCACGCTATTGCACTGGTTGCTGTTGGATTAAGCGTAAATATTCTGCTTACTCAAGTGTTGAAGTGGTATCCAACATCTCTTGTTGGTATTCCGACAGAATCCATCTCAAATATGGCGCCGCCAACCATCATCTTGGTTTTCCATACATTTGTGCTTTTTGGATTGTTCAATCTACTCGCACCAAAGTTCCAGAATTGGTTCTCAAAACCAAAAGCATTCGAAATGACCACACATGCCGGAATGCTGGCAATGACTATTTATCTATGGCACATGTCTATTTTGGTTGCTTGGCTTTCAATAATGCATCGCTTAGGAATCGACCTTCCAGTTCGAATCGATACTTATGTTTTGCCAGATGGGCTAAATCCTGAAGTTGTAGTTCCAGACGGAAATGGATATTGGCTCGGCTTTATTGGGATGACTATCGGTTTTGGCGCGTTGCTATTCGTAGTCGTGCGAAATCTTTGGCCAATCGAGTTTATGAAGTTACCTTGGTTTGATAGCAACTCAAAGAAACTTTCACATTCGAAATTGCGATCTGTTTTTGGAACTCTGATGGTTTCGATTGGTTTGTTAGCGGTGTCTGGCGGAGGGTTCTCAGGATTCCCATTCGCGGTTCACGATGCATTTGGATTCTTGATTAACACTTCTTACGCAGTGATTGCCATCTTCTTAGGTTTGGCTCTGTTAAAGCAGCCAACTCCAAATGGAAAATCCGACTAGATAGTTTCTAAATCCAACACATTGCCGGCAGCGATGCTGCGCAGGTCAGCAACCGAAATCATTTCCAATGAAGGTGCGCGGCTGCGACCTGGCTTTGCTGGAATGTCGTTGAAGAACTTGACTCCAAGAGAATGCATGCCTGCCGCTTCAGCCGAAGCGATTCCAGTTGGTGAATCCTCGATAGCCACGCTATGACTTGGATCAACGCCTAGGAGTTCCGCAGCTTTCAAGTAAGGCTCTGGATGTGGTTTTCCTTTAGTGACTAAGTCACCAGTGATAACTACATCAAAAGTACCTTCAGGCAATTGGCCAATCACAATTTCTGCCAATGGGCCGTAGCTCATTGTTACTAGAGCGGTTCGGATACCGGCAGCATTCACGTCGTTGAGAAGTTTTTCAGCCCCTGGGCGCCAAGACAAACCTTTGGTTTGAATCTTGTGACCAACGATGCACACCAAGTCATCAACGATCTCTTCGTCAGTGCCTTTGACTCCACCACGATTGCGAAGTTGTTGAGCAGTATGAGTCAGATCGAAACCTATAACTGTGTAACCATCATCGTGAGTCCAGCCGCCGCCATCCC
Organism: Actinomycetota bacterium; assembly: GCA_039795655.1. Taxonomy (GTDB): domain Bacteria; phylum Actinomycetota; class Actinomycetes; order S36-B12; family UBA5976; genus JAFMIT01. The sequence goes on along the minus strand of JBDKLK010000034.1, from coordinate 7,991 downwards.
GCTGAGAAAGCTCAAGCTCTGCTTCAATCCAGTAGTGCTCAGTGTTTACGAGCGTTCCATCCATGTCGAAGAAGACACCAGCAGGGAAGTAGTTCTCAACAGTTTTATCTGGTGACATTAAACCAAACCTAGAGAAAGTAGATCGTCAGTTAAGTCGTAGTAATCAGTTGGTGCTTCAATATCGGCATCATAGAAATTGATACGGAAAAGCACATCCCATTTCTTAATATTCAAGTCTGGGTAAATTGTTGAGAGATCGAAAGCAATTTGTGTGAGCTCATTCTTAAAATTCATCGACACGATCAAATCAAGAGTTTTACCTTTTAGGGCTTTGATTTCTTTCAAGTACTTCTTTGACGTTCCTGAGAAGTCAGTTCCAAGGACATCCAGTTGTTCTTTAGCTAAATCAGTAAGTGGCTTTTCCATTTCTTTCATGTACTTATATAGATCAATTGAAAGTATCAAAGACAAGCCTCCTTCGCTTCCACTATATGGGTCTGCTTTATCAGCAACCGAAATAGATGCACTATTGCGAATTGCAGTGGTATTTGCGGATTTGAATTCATCAAGAACTTTTGTGTTAATTGTTGTCTGATCTGAATTCTTCACGAATTCGTCGAAGGCATCTCCTAGAGGAGTTCCTTTATCGAAACGGAGCGCAAGCGCTTTGTTTGAAGTAAGTGCGTCAATCGCACCTGAAAGCTGGGGAGCAAAGCTTGCATACATTTGCAAAGCACTAATTGCGCTATCAATTTCTTCTTGAGTGATAATTTGCGGCTTCTGCTTCGGCAAAATTAAGGCATCTGTACTAAGGAAAAGGGTCCGATCAATCAGACTCAAATCGATTACAGACTTCCATTTGTAAAGGAATTGAAATTCCAGAGAACGCTTGTCGTCAGAAGTTGATTCGTCAATGTTAGAAACTCGAAGTTCCATTATGCTCAAAGCTTTTGCAGCATCTTCTAAGTTTTGAATTCCTGGGCGACCGAGCTCCTGAACTTGACTATCGGTCATTCCGTTCGCAGCTAGGAATTCAGGGGTCATCTCCATCGAAAAGCCGACTGAAAGATCTTTGTCATTGAAGAGATTTGAAAATGCGGCAGCCAATCGGATTTCCGGTTTTTCACGAAATGCATTTACGCCAATGACTCCGCCAACAACCAGAGCACCTGCAACTACAGAAGCAATAATCGCTTTCTTCTTGTTGAATGGCTTCTTAACTGGTGATGCTTCAACTGTTTCAACAGCATTTTCTTCAAAATCGGACATTTTTCCCCTTTGCTTAGGGGTAGCGTACTGCACCTGAATTCCCTTGAAGGTGTGAAAATGATTCTCTGGCCAGAAATTCAACCAGTGTTGCAAGATGGTGACTTAACACTTCGCCCAACCACGATTGAAGATGCTGAGCATATGTACAAATACATCGCCGGCGACGTAGACATTGCTACCTTCACAACGGTTCCAACTGATTACACATTGCAAATGGCGCACGAAGCTATCGAACGTTGGACAAATGGTTACGCAGAAAAATCAGTTATGCAAAATGCAATCTGTATAAACGATGGTCCAATCATCGGACAGATTTCTTTGCAGTCAGTAGACATCCGAGATCATCACGCAGAAATTGGCTATTTGTTGAATGCTGAGTTTCGTGGACAAGGAATTATGAACCGCGCTGTTTCACTATTAACTGATTACGCATTCGGAATAGGCTTTCGCAGAATCGGTGCATTCGCGATGGAAAGAAACATTGCTTCACTGCGAACGCTTAAGAAAAATGGTTTCGAAAGGGAAGCGGTTTTGCGAAACTACATCACCGAATTAGACGACACCCAGACTGATGCCCTCTTATTTTCGAAGATTAATCCCGATTACTAATTTTCGAGTTGATAATTTCAAGCGCAAGTTGTTTGTGTTCATCTCGCACAAGATTGTTTAGCAACTCGAATTCATTTCCAAGTGCAACAAGTTTGATTGCAGCTTTGTCAATTCGTTTACGTGCGCCTTTGCTATCTACAAAGTCTGAGAAAGTGCGATTTGCCCGAGCTAGTTTGCGACCGATTCGCTTCCAGCGAAGATCAGCTCTGTGTTCACGCATTGCAAGGCTCAAAGCAACTAGTTGGATTGATAGCTGGCTTACGTAGGGTTCTAGATTGTCATCTGACATGAGTTTCTCCTTAATTCAGGAGAAAACATAGATTTCTAAAGTAATTGGTATGGAAACCTAAAGTGAACGGTTAAGAACGTTTCTTCAAATTGTTAACTGCGCCCGCAGCTTGGGTCTGCAAGTCCTCAGCTTTTTGCTTCAAATCTTCCACGATCACGTGAGCGCGTTCTAGGTGAGCAGGTGTCACTTGAGAATTTACTTCACGAGCAATCTTGGCGAGGACTACTCCTGGTGCAATCAAGGATTTAAGAGCTGTGCGCTTGCTGGTTCCAGCACCTTTTGTGACTGCAAGTTTGAGGACGGTAGGAACTACAACAAGCCCAGCTTTTGAAAGCTCTGACCAGTCTTTGTTCACTTTGTCGTCTGCGAGTGCCACAAAAAAGGCAACGGTCTTTTCAGAAATAGGTGCGCTCATAATTAACCTGCGACGATGTCGCCTTCTGCATCAGAGACTTTGATGCCACGTTCTTCTAGGTAAGCAATCGCTGAAGTGATTGAGTCTGCTTCGCCTGATAGTTCAATAATGAGGAAGCCAACATGGTTTGCAATGTTTGCCCGGCGAATGCTTGGCACAACGTCGTACTGCTTGATGATTTGGTAGATAACCGGCTCAGTAACTTGGCTTTCAGGGAAAGTTAGTTGTAGATGTCGAGTGCTCACGCGTTCTCCTCATTCTTAGGTGACAAATCGTGCTTAGATGACAAGCCTAGAACAGAACGGGCTCGCTCGCGATGGGCAGGTGTAACGCTCTTACGTACGCTCATAAGCGCAAGCGAAATCGCACCGAAATCATCGAGTTGGCCAAATCCGGCTAGGAAATCTGGAATCAAGTCGAAAGGCAACAGCCAGTAAACCAAAGCGGCATAAATAAAGATGCGGTCCTTAGTTGGAGTTTTGCGGTCTTGCATCGCAAAGAACATCGCGACTGCATCGGTTGCAAAAGGAACCTTTTTTGCGAAGGCTTTTACTTTTGCCCAAAACTCTGGGTCAGAAATATTGATTGCCATATTTATCGCGCAGCTCGGTTAACCGCTGAGATAACTGCTTTGAATGATGAAGTTACGATCGAAGGATCGATTCCTGCACCCCAAAGAATTGTGTTACCAACTTCGCATTCGAGATAAGAGGCCGCTCGAGCATCGCCGCCTTCAGACATTGCGTGTTCGTTGTAGTCGCGAACCTTTACATCAACTCCGTGTTGTGAAAGTGCATTACAAAACGCTGCAATTGGACCGTTTCCTATCCCAACAAGTTTCGCTTCGTTTCCGTTGTCAACGATCACAACTTCAACTGTTGTGTCACCATCGACAGCTGAATCCTGTTTCACTGACTTAAGTGAGAAGCGACCCCAAGGTGCTGCAGGGTTTGGTAAGTATTCATCTTGGAAGATTTCCCACATCTGCTGTGGAGTTACTTCGCCACCTTCGTTATCTGTGTGACGCTGAATAACTTGGCTAAATTCAATTTGGAGCCGACGTGGAAGTTCTAGGTTGTGTTCGCTCTTCATGATGTATGCGACGCCACCCTTACCTGATTGCGAATTAACGCGAATCACGGCTTCGTATGAACGGCCAACATCTTTTGGATCGATTGGAAGGTAAGGAACTTCCCAACGGAATGCGTCTACTTCAACACCAGCAGCTGCCGCATCTTTCTTCATCCAATCAAGACCCTTATTAATTGCATCTTGATGTGAACCTGAGAATGCGGTGAATACAAGATCGCCACCATATGGATGACGTTCGGCAACTGGAAGTTGGTTGCAATACTCAACAGTGCGACGAATGCCATCGATGTCACGGAAATCAATTTGTGGATCGATACCTTGGCTGAACATGTTCATTCCAAGGGTTACTAAACAAACGTTTCCGGTGCGTTCGCCGTTTCCAAACAAGCAACCTTCGATGCGATCCGCACCTGCCATGTAGCCAAGTTCGGCTGCAGCAACTGCAGTGCCGCGATCGTTGTGTGGGTGAAGTGACAACACAATGCTTTCGCGGCGAGCAAGATTGCGGCTCATCCATTCAACAGAATCGGCATAAACATTTGGTGTCGCCATTTCAACAGTTGCTGGCAAGTTGATAATCAACTTGCGATCTGTTGACGGATTGATTGTTGCAGAAACTGCATCACAAACTTCAAGTGCGTAATCAAGTTCTGTGCCGGTGAATGATTCTGGTGAGTATTCGTAATAAACCTTGGTGACATCGCTAACAGTTTTTTCATATTCAAGACACCACTTCGCACCTTGCACTGCCATTTCTTCGATGCCATCTTTGTCTTGTCCGAAAACAACGCGACGCTGAAGGACGCTAGTTGAGTTGTAGAAATGCACAATCGCTTGCGGAGCGCCTTTAATCGCTTCGTAAGTGCGGGCAATCAAATGTTCGCGCGCTTGAGTCAAAACCTGAATCACAACATCGTCAGGGATTAATTTCTCGTCGATCAACATGCGAACGAAATCAAAATCAGTTTGCGAAGCAGAAGGGAAGCCCACTTCGATTTCTTTGTAACCCATGCGAACCAAAAGTTCGAACATGCGCTTCTTGCGTTCTGGAGTCATTGGGTCGATAAGTGCTTGGTTGCCATCGCGAAGATCTACTGCACACCAGCGAGGTGCTTTTGAGATTTGCTTGTTAGGCCAAGTGCGGTCAGCCAATGAAATTGGAATGAATGGTTGATACCTATTAAATGGCATTGGAGAAGTTTTTTGAGCGTTGCGCTCGTCATACGATTTGTTTGACACGATTTATTTCCTTAAGTCTGCGGGTGGGTTAATCGGCAAGCACAAATCCCGCAGCGAGGGGGCCGAAAATTAGGCCTCACTGCGGCGACGAAGTAGGAGTCCACCGCGGAACATGAGCGAAAGCCTACTTGTAACCTGACCCTGTGACCAAAAACATCAAACTCGCAGTTATCGCAGGCGACGGCATCGGCACTGAAGTAGTTGCCGAAGGCCTCAAAGTTCTAAATGCAGTCGCACCTGCTCACGGATTGTCCTTCTCAACCACCGATTACGACCTAGGTGCTCGCCGCTACAACAAGACTGGTGAAACCCTGCCGGCTAGCGTGCTTGAAGAGCTTCGCGGTCACGATGCGATTTTGCTGGGCGCCATCGGCGACCCATCAGTTCCGCCAGGAGTTCTAGAACGTGGTCTTCTGCTAGCGATGCGTTTTGAATTAGATCACCATGTAAATCTTCGCCCGGTTCGCTTGTTCCCAGGCGTTACATCTCCAGCACTTGGCAAAGGTCCTGAAGAAATCAACTTCGTGGTTTGCCGTGAAGGAACCGAAGGTCCATATGCAGGTGCAGGTGGATCACTTCGAAAGGGAACTCCACACGAAGTTGCTGTTGAAGAAAGTATCAACACAGCTTTCGGGGTTGAAAGAATTATTCGCGACGCATTCCAACGTGCAATGAAGCGTCGCAAAAAAGTAACTCTTGTTCACAAAACAAATGTTTTGGTTCACGCAGGTTCACTTTGGGAGCGCAACTTCAAAGCAATCGCAAAAGAGTTTCCAGAAGTCACCACTGATTACTTGCACGTCGACGCAGCTTCTATGTTCTTCTTAACTCATCCTGAACGATTCGATGTAGTTGTGACTGACAACTTGTTCGGCGACATCTTGACCGACATCGGTGCAGCGATTGCTGGCGGCATCGGTTTGGCTGCATCAGGAAACCTTGATGTCACTCGTACCAATCCATCCATGTTTGAACCGGTGCATGGTTCTGCACCAGACATCGCTGGTCAAGGAAAAGCAGATCCAACAGCAACAGTTTTGAGTGTTGCAATGTTGCTCGACCACATTGGCGCACCGGAAGCTGCATTAGCAGTAGAAAATGCAGTAGCAAAAGACTTAGCATCGCGCGGTACACAAGCTCGCAGCACTAGCCAAATCGGTGATGTGCTTGCAAGCAGTGTCAATTAATAAAGAATAAGCAGGGAATCAGCATGGCGTTTGAAAAACATTTGAATCCAAACTCAAAGTCTGATGCTGCGCGTGCCGAAATTCTTGCGAACCCTGGTTTTGGAAAATACTTCACCGACAACATGATTCGCATCGATTGGGATGCGGACAACGGCTGGCACGACGCTCGCGTTATTCCTTACGGGCCAATCGAATTAGATCCAGCAACAAACTTCATGCATTACGGCCAAGCAATCTTCGAAGGCTTAAAAGCATACAAACATTCTGACGGTCACATCTACACTTTCCGTCCAAACGAAAATGCAAAACGTTTCCAGCGTTCAGCTGCACGTCTTGCAATGGCTCAGCTTCCTGAAGATCTATTTATTGAATCTCTAGAAACATTGTTATCAGTTGATGCAAGTTGGGTGCCGACACTCGAAGAACAATCTCTTTACTTGCGTCCATTCATGATTTCAACTGAGGTTGGCCTAGGTGTTCGACCAGCCAATTCATACGCGTATTTATTAATTGCAAGTCCGGTCGGTGCGTATTTTCCAAAAGGTGTTAAACCAGTAACTGTTTGGATCTCAACTGAATATGTTCGCGCTGCTCCGGGTGGAACCGGTGAAGCAAAATGTGCTGGCAATTATGCAGCCTCCTTAGTTGCACAAGCACAAGCTGCAGAACAAGGTTGCGACCAAGTTGTTTGGATTGATGCAATTGAACGTAAATGGATTGAAGAGATGGGTGGAATGAATCTCTACTTCGTTTATGGAAGTGGCGATAATGCCCGAGTTGTCACACCAGAATTAACCGGAACTTTGTTGCCAGGCGTAACTCGCGATTCGTTACTGACTGTTGCAAAAGATCTTGGCTACAAAGCTGAAACTGCCCGCATTTCAATCGATGAATGGAAAAACGGAGTTGCAACCGGTGAGATCACCGAAGTTTTCGCTTGTGGAACAGCGGCTGTGATTACCCCAGTTGGAGAAGTGAAATCTGCGGTAGGGAACTGGAATATCGGGAACGGAAACCCTGGCCCAGTAACCATGAAACTTCGCGAAACCCTCACGGGAATCCAAAATGGCACATTGCCAGATACTCATAATTGGATGCACAAGCTCGTTTGAGCATTTTCACTTAGGTGACAAAGCCAAAGCGCTCGTGGCAGACTAGAGCCATGGCTCAAACAGTCATCATTATTCAGTAGCGCATCAGCACCCTGTTGATGCGCAGCCTCTCGTACCCACGAGGGGCTTTTTCGTTGGAGGACGAAATGGTTAGCGATGCATTTCACGTGTATGACACAACGTTGCGCGATGGCGCTCAGCGTGAAGGAATTTCATACAGCGTGGCAGACAAACTTGCAGTAGCAAAATTGCTCGACAGCTACGGAGTTGGCTTCATCGAAGGTGGTTGGCCAGGAGCACTTCCTAAAGACACCGAGTTCTTCCAACGCGCTGCTGCCGAGATCGAGTTCAAGCACGCAAAGCTCGTGGCTTTCGGCTCAACCCGCAAAGCGGGCGTAAAAGTTGAAGAAGATGAACAAGTCAAAGCCCTCCTAGACTCAAAAGCACCAGTAATCACCATCGTCGCGAAATCTGATGTTGTGCACGTCAAAGAAGCCCTTCGCACTAGCAATGAAGAAAACATTGCAATGGTGACGGACACTGTTAAGTATCTGGTTTCACAAGGCCGCCGAGTTTTCGTAGATTTCGAACACTTCTTCGATGGCTACAAACACGATCCAAACTACGGTGTTGAATTAGCAAAAGCAGCGAGTGCTGCTGGCGCTGACGTGATGGTTTTGTGCGACACAAACGGCGGAAGTTTGCCAAGCGATATTTCGCGCGTGACTGCAGATGTCTTGGCTCGCTCCGGTGTGCGCCTGGGAATTCACTGCCAGGAT
>JBDKLK010000033.1:0-11232 GCA_039795655.1 Actinomycetota bacterium | reverse complement strand
GGAAGGCCGATTGGTTTTGATGGATGCACTGGTTCGTGCACAAGAAGATAAACCAGATCTTGTTGTTGACGTTGCAACATTGACAGGTGCAGCTGTTGTTGCTCTCGGTCGCCGAATTGCTGCAGTAATGGCTAACCACGATGATCTACGTAATCACGTTGTTGATGCAGCTGGTCGCAGCGGTGAATCAATGTGGCCTCTTCCACTTCCAAGCGAATACCGTGTGAAACTCGATTCATCCGTTGCTGACATCGCAAACATCGCAGAACCACTCGGCGGAACTTTGTACGGTGGACTTTTCCTTCAGGAATTCATCAAGCCAGGTCAAAAATGGGTTCACCTAGATATTGCAGCTCCGGCATTCAATAGCGAAGGTCCATTCGACTACACCCCGAAGGGGGCCACAGGTAGCGCGGTTCGCACACTTGTGACTCTGGCTGAGGATGTAGCGGCTGGATTGCTCAAACTACGCTAAATCTGACCAATATTTGAACCTCATTTGGGCTGATTTCGCGCACAACTGAGCGCTGGGTGAGAATAAGCCCCTGAACGCAACAGCGATGCAACATAGATAGGTGCGAAATGTCTGAACAGAACTTCGATATCGTCATTTTGGGTGGCGGCAGCGGTGGTTACGCATGCGCGTTACGTGCAAGCCAACTTGGACTAAATGTCGCTCTTATTGAACGCGACAAACTCGGTGGAACCTGTTTGCACCGCGGATGCATTCCAACCAAGGCATTGCTTCACGCAGCTGAAGTAGCTGACATGGCACGCGAGTCATCTCACTATGGCGTATTCACCGAACTTCAAGGCATAGACATCAACAAAGTGAAGGAATACCGCGATGGTGTTGTTTCTCGTTTGTACAAGGGTCTTCAAGGTCTAGTTTCACACGGCAAGAGCATCACTTACATCGAAGGCAATGGTCGACTAGTTGCATCGAATGCCGTTGAAGTTGATGGCACTCGTTACGTTGGAAAAAATGTTGTACTTGCAACCGGCTCTTACGCGCGTTCATTGCCAGGTCTTGAAATCGGCGGTCGCATCATCACTTCAGATCAAGCTTTGAATCTTGATTGGATTCCTTCAAAAGTTATCGTTCTTGGTGGCGGCGTTATCGGCGTTGAGTTCGCAAGCGTTTGGCGATCATTCGGTTCTGAAGTAACCGTAATCGAAGGTTTACCTCGTGTGGTGCCGGCAGAAGATGAAGCAATCAGCAAAACTGTAGACCGCGCATTTAGAAAACGCGGTATCACCGTTAAAACTGGTGTGAAGTTTGCAAGCGCAACCCAAACAGATCACAACGTTTCAGTTTCACTTGAATCAGGTGAAACTCTTGAAGCAGATTTGTTGTTAGTTGCTGTTGGTCGTGGCGCAAATGGCACCGGCCACGGATTCGAAGAAGTTGGTATCAACGTTGATCGTGGTTGGGTTCCAACAAACGAAAGACTTCAAACAAATGTTGCAAACGTTTATGCAGTTGGTGACTTGGTGCCAGGACTTCAACTTGCACATCGCGGTTTCCAACAAGGAATTTTCGTTGCTGAAGAAATTGCTGGTTTGAAACCACGTGTCATCGACGAAAAAGCAATTCCACGTGTTACTTACTGCGAACCAGAAATTGCATCTGTTGGTTACACCGAAACTCAAGCCAAAGAAAAATATGGCGCTGACAATGTTGAGTCATACGAATACAACCTTGGCGGTAACGGTAAGAGCCAGATTCTTGGAACTGCAGGATTTATCAAACTAGTTCGCACCAAGAATGGCGGACCAATTGTGGGAGTCCACATGGTCGGTTCACGCGTTGGCGAACAGATCGGTGAAGCTCAGTTGATTTATTCTTGGGAAGCAACCCCTGAAGATGTCGCTCCGCTAATCCACGCACACCCAACCCAAAACGAAGCACTTGGTGAAGCCCACCTTGCCCTAGCTGGTAAGCCACTTCACGCCCACGCCTAAAACAGGCAAACTAAGGCAAGATAAACCACTCTCCTCACGAGGGAGATGAGAAAAAGGAGTAGAACCGGACATGTCGGTCTCCGTCACAATGCCAGCACTTGGCGAAAGCGTTACTGAAGGCACAGTCACTCGTTGGCTAAAGCAGGTTGGCGAATTTGTTAACGCTGACGAACCACTGTTGGAAGTTTCAACTGACAAAGTTGATACCGAAATCCCGGCTCCTGCTTCAGGCGTTCTCACCGAAATTCTTGCTCCAGAAGATTCAACCGTTGCGGTTGGTTCTGTGATCGCAGTTATTGCATCCGATAGCGCTGCAACTTCTACTCCGTCTCCTGCTGCACCTGCTGCTCCAGTTTCTCAACCAGTTGAAACACCAGCTACAACACCAGCACCTTCTGCTCCTGCAACATCAGGGGCTGTAAATGTTGTGCTGCCTGCTCTTGGCGAAAGCGTTACCGAAGGAACAATCACTCGCTGGCTAAAGCAAGTCGGAGATTCTGTTAATGCTGACGAAGCGCTTCTAGAAGTTTCAACCGACAAAGTTGATACCGAAATTCCATCACCTGCATCTGGCACAATTTCACAAATCTTGGTTGGCGAAGACTCAACCGCTGCAGTCGGTTCAGTTCTTGCGGTGATTTCTGTTTCTGGCGCTGCACCTTCGGCACCTGTTGCAACACCGCCTGCTGCGCCAGTTGCAACTGCAACAGCAGCGCCAGCTGCACCCATTCACATTCCTGCAGCTCCAGCTGTATTCACATCATCTACCAATGTTGATAATTCAGAAGCGTATGTAACTCCATTGGTTCGCAAAATTGCTGCTGAAAATGGCGTTGATCTTGCAACAGTTAAAGGCAGTGGTGTTGGCGGAAGAATTCGCAAACAAGACGTTCTAGCAATCGTTGAAGCACGTCAATCTGGTAGTGCACCTGCAGCACCTAAGGCTGCTGCTCCAGTTGCTGCTCCAGTCGAAATTGACAGCGCACTTCGCGGTCGAACCGAAAAACTTTCACGTCTACGTAAAGTAATTGCGCAACGCATGGTTGAAAGCCTTCAATCAAGTGCACAACTAACTTCGGTTGCTGAAGTTGATGTCACAAACATTGTGACCTTGCGTGACCGCAATAAGAAGTCATTTGAATCTCGTGAAGGTGTAAAACTTTCATACATGCCATTCTTTGCTAAAGCGATTGTTGACACACTGAAAGCTCACCCAGTTTTGAATGCATCTATCGATGTTGAGGCTGGAACAGTTACTTACCACGACAGCGAACACCTAGCTATTGCCGTTGATACCGACAAGGGTCTGCTGGTTCCTGTTATCCGTAATGCAGGCGACCTTTCAATCTCAGGTTTGGCCCGCAACATCAATGATCTTGCAGAACGCACCCGCACCGGCCAAGTTTCTCCAGATGAACTTTCTGGCGGCACATTCACATTAACCAACACAGGTAGCCGTGGCGCATTGTTTGACACTCCAATCATCAATCAGCCACAGGTTGCAATCTTGGGACTAGGTGCAATCGTGAAACGACCTGTAGTGGTTACTGACTCAGATGGCCGTGACTCAATCGCAGTTCGCCATATGGTTTACCTATCACTCACCTACGATCACAGACTGGTTGATGGCGCTGATGCTGCTCGCTACCTTGTAGCTTTGAAGCAACGCCTTGAATCTGGAGTTTTTGACATCTAGTTTCTGAGTGGCGAGTCCTCTCAAATTGGGTCATCCTTAGTCAATGAGAATTTTGATTAGCGGTGCTTCAGGTTTAATTGGTAATGCTTTAATTTCTTCACTTAAAGCCGATGGTCATGAAGTTGTACAACTAGTTCGTCGCGACACTAAAAGTGCAACCGAAATTGCTTGGAACCCTGCAAAACATCAGCTTGACCTGAGTAGCTCCGGAAAGTTTGATGCTGTAATCAATCTATCTGGTGCTGGAGTTGGCGATAAACGCTGGAGCGACAAATACAAAACTTTGATTCTAAAATCGCGAGTCGACTCAACCACCACAATAGTTAAAGCAATTAAGTCACTGCCAGATAAACCAAAAGTTTTATTAAATGCTTCAGCTATCGGTTTCTATGGAGAACGTGGCAGCGAAGAGGTTGATGAAAACTCACATCGCGGAACCGGTTTTCTATCTGATGTTGTACAGGCTTGGGAAGATGCCGCGCTAGCCCTTCAAGGTTCTGGGGTCAGAGTGGTTCTGATGCGAACAGGTTTGGTATTTACTCACCGTGGCGGCGCACTTGCAAAACTACTGCCAATTTTCAAGCTCGGATTAGGCGGAAAACTCGGTAGTGGAAAGCAATATTGGTCGTACATTTCACTCGAGGATGAGATTCGAGCAATCAAATTTTTACTTGAAAAAGAAGTTTCAGGTCCAGTCAATTTAACAGCCCCAAATCCGGCTACAAATCTAGAAGTCACAAAAGCTTTAGGCAAAGCTCTGAAACGCCCAACTATTTTGGCTGTACCTGCTTTCGCATTGAAGATTGCACTCGGTGAGTTTTCAATCGAAATACTTGGCAGTTCCAATGTTATTCCAACAAAACTTCATCAAGCTGGATTCGAATGGAAACATCCAACTATCGAAAAAGTCGCTTCAACTGTTATCTAAATCTATTTCCGCGTTACCGATCAGCCAATAGTCTCCTGACTTAACTAGAGAAACTAGCCAGGAGCTCTCCTTCTGACTCACTCGTTGTTTCACTTCACCATCCACGTTCACTTTGTAGGCTGACCGAGTGCTACTTATAGAAAGTTCAACCACTTCTTCATCATTGCTCCAGCGATGTGAGATCAATGTCAGATCAGAAATCTCAAAACTTAAATCAGAGATTTCCATTTCGGATTCAATTAAATCTTGGATTAACGAAACATCTGCCTGCTGTAGTGGTGAGTTTCTCGAATAGACATTTGCCAGCGTCGAGATATCTCTATGAACTATTGCATCGACTCGAATTGTATCTAGGTTTTGAAGTATCAAAAGCCAATTCTGTTCTGAATCAGTTTCGATCTGATCAGAACTAGTTTGAGTTTCAAACACAGTATCTGGCTTAGCAGATGGTGATTTAGTTATCAGCAGACCGCTTGCTAAAACTATTCCAAATAGGACAGATGAAACGATGATTAACCGCCGCTTTTTAAGTCGATTTTGATAAGCGATTGTGTCCACGAGGTAATAATGTCTTCCCCGCTCCGCCTCACAAAGATTTGAGAACATACTGCGACTAGATTGTGAGTATGGGAAACAAAACTGAAGTAGTAATTGTTGGCGCAGGACTTGCTGGACTAAGTGCAGCGTCAAAGCTTCGCGACGCTGGAATTGAATTCCGAATCGTCGAAGGTTTAGATGAAGTAGGTGGCCGAGTCCAGACCACTCATAAAGATGGATTCATTCTCGATCATGGTTTCCAAGTATTCAATCCAGCATATCCGGCGGCCAGGGAACTTCTGGATTACTCAGATCTACATCTACGCAAACTCTCTCCGGGGGCTTGTGTGCACACCAAACAAAAATCAGTAAACATCTCAAACCCTTTGAAAGATCCAGCAAACACCTTAAATATGTTGAAAGACGCTTATGCTGCTTTTAACATGCTTAATTTTGGCTTGTACGCCACTTCAGCTTTGAAAGATGGCTCAAGAAGAGAAACCGACGCTTACAGTGCGCTTAGAAACTACGGCGTAACCGCAAACTTTATGCATGATGTGATTATGCCGTTTTTGTCTGGCGTTTTCTTAGAGAGAGAACTTGCGACCTCAAGCAAGTTTCTCGATTTTGTACTTAAGTATTTCTTAATCGGAAATCCTTCACTTCCTTCGGCTGGAATGAGTTCAATTCCATTGCAACTTAAATCTAAAGTTGGATCAGAAAATATATCTTTGAACACCTGGGTTCACGGTATCTCTGGTACAAAAGTTTCCACCGACAATGGAGATTTAACTGGAAATTACTTGTTGATTGCAACTGACATGGACACAACATCTGCTTGGGTTGGGACACCGAAACGAGAATGGCGTGGAGTGACAACTTGGTACCACTACACCGAAACCTCACGAGAACAACTGGCCAAAGGAAAAGCTCTTTTACAAGTCGAAGGCAGAAGCGACCGACCTTTGATCAACTCGATTCCACTTTCCCATTCAGTTGCTGCTTACGCTCCAGTTGGAAAACATTTGATATCAAGTTCCTCACTTAATATGTCAACTAATTCTGAGAACGAAAAAACCGTTAGAGAAAACCTCGCAGAGATTTACGGTCTTTCATCTGACGATTTTCACTTTATTGACGCAATGTCAATTTCCAAGGCTTTGCCCTCTGCGGTGGCTCCCCTCACCAAACTTGAAAACCTTGAAGTTCAAGAGAATGTTTTCGTCGCTGGGGATGCGTTTACAAATCCTTCCATTAATGGCGCAATGGAGAGCGGAATAAATGCCGCAAACGCGATTATTTCGAAAGTAAACTCCGCAAATGGTCGATAAATACATCCTCGCAACTTCTGCCGGTTTTGTTCCCACTGATCGCTGGGGAGTGATGAAACCTGGCAATAACTTCTTGAAGGCAATCGAACTTTCAGGCAAAGACCGACCAAACGTTTTGTTTGTAATGACTGCAAGCGGAGATAGCAGCACATACCTATCTTCTTCATACCAAGCAGTCAGTCAACTAAATGTAAATGCCAATCATTTGGCTCTGTTTACCCAACCAACCGAGCCAATATCTGAAAGCATTGGCAGGGCTGACGTGATTTGGGTAGGCGGCGGTTCAGTTGCAAACCTGCTTGCTGTCTGGCAGCTACACGGCGTTGATGTCGAAATGAAAAAGGCGTACGAACGCGGAGCAATCCTTGGCGGCGTAAGTGCAGGTTCAATTTGCTGGCACGTTGGTGGACCAACAGATTCTTTTGGACCGAAACTCGAAATCGTCACAAACGGTCTTGGCTTAATTAAGTATGGCGCGGGAGTTCATTACGACTCCGAAGCGCAACGCCGTCCACTACTTCAAGAAACCGTTGGTGATGGAATTCTTCCAACTTCTTATGCAACCGATGATCGAATCGGTTTACTTTACAAAAATGGTGAGCCGTTTGAAGTTATTAGTGATCTCGAAACTGAAGTTACAGACACCAGTCCAGCTGCTTACCGAATTGAAAAAGTTGGGGACAAAATGAATGAGACCCGACTCGCGCCGGGCCTCATTCAGTAGTTGTTTATTAACTATTTCTAGTCATTAGTCTTTGCCAATTTAGACGGCCACCAGATTTTCTTTCCGATATCGTGGCTCAATGCTGGTACGAGAATTGATCGCACAAGCATTGTGTCTAGCAATACGCCGAAGGCGACTGCGAAACCGAGTTCAGCCAAGAACACGAGAGGCAAGATGCCTAGCACCGCAAATGTTGCCGCAAGCACTACACCAGCACTTGTGATCACACCACCAGTTACTGCCAACGCTTTCAAGATACCTTCACGAGTTCCTAGTTTGATACTTTCTTCACGCACACGAGTCATCAAGAAGATGTTGTAATCGATACCCAATGCCACTAGGAACACGAATGAGAACAACGGATACGAGGCATCTGCGCCTGGGAAGTTGAATATGTTGTTAAACACAAACGCACTCGCTCCCATAGTTGCGCCAAACGAAAGCACCACAGTTGCAATCAGCAAGACTGGTGCAAGAATTGAACGCAATAACAACATCAAAATCAATGTAATAACAACCAAAATAATCGGAATAATTACTACTCGATCTCGACGTGAAGCTTCTTGCACGTCGTAGTTAGCAGCCGCACTACCACCAACGAGTGCTTGGGCACCTTCTACAGCATGAACATCATTACGAAGTTCTTTTACATACTCCTGTTGCAATGAGCTGTCTTCAGTAACTTTGAATGTCACATCAATTGCAGTCAAGCCATCAATTTCAAGTGGGACTGGTCCTGTAGCGGTAAAAGTTGACCGCTGAAGTGCAGATGATGTGCCTTTTGATGTATTGATTGCATCTAGAACCGCTGCTGCCTTGTCTGCTTTTGCTATCACAGTTGCATCGACAGACGGTGGCACTAGACCATGTTCCTCGAGAACTTGAATACCAACAATTGGTTTTGCATCACGATTGGTGAACACATCGACGTCTGAAACACCGTTAGCTTGAAGTGTTGTGATTCCGTATGCCATCACCAACAAGATTGCGGTTGAAGTAATCCAGGCTTTGCGAGCATTGCGGCCAACGAATGCAGCCACTTTGCCCCAAAGACCTTTGATCTCAACAATCTCAGAACCAAACTTCGGAATAAATGGCCAGAAAACTCTGCGACCAAACAAAACCAAAAATGCTGGCAAGAAGGTCAGTGTCACAACTAGAGCTGCGACGATACCGACAGCACCAACCGGTCCCAGACCTGCGTTGCTCTTGAGTTCCGACAGTTGCAAACATAGCAAACCGACAGCAACTGTTCCAGCACTGGCTGCAATCGGTTCCCATGAACCCAACCAAGCGGCTTTCATTGCGTGGTATTTGTCTTCATCGTGACGAAGTTCTTCGCGATAACGGCTAATTAACAGCAACGCATAGTCGGTTGAAGCTCCGAGTACGAGCACCGACAAAATACCCTGGCTTTGCCCATTCAATTTTATGATGTCATTAAGAGCCAAGTAATAAACCAATCCAGAAGCGAGAGTTAAAGAAAACAACGCTGACATAAGCGGAATGATCCAAAGTATTGGGCTTCGGTAAACCACAATCAAAATAAGTGCGACAACAATTAGAGTGGTTAGCAATAGTTGAGTATCAATTCCAGCGAAAGCTTTTGCGAACTCAGCGAAAATGCCTACGGCTCCAGTTACATATCCATCGGCATCTAGTCCGCTGTTATCAACCAGCACCTGAGTTTTGTCAACCAATTCATCGATAACCTCAAACGCACCCGCACCATCAACAAGTTTCTTGGTATCAAAGTTAATGTTTAAAACGAAAGCTTTTCCGTCTGGACTGATTGCCATCGGGAACTGATCTGGTGTTGCCGGGAAAATACTTGGTACTTCAACGCCTGCAACATTTACTTTAGCTACAAATTCATCAACTAAAGGTAAAGCCACTATGTCTTGAGTCAATTTTGCGATTACAGGCGCATCAGCTTCGGAAAATACTTTGCCAGTGCGTTCAAAAACAATGGTCATTGGCACTACATCGCCAGCACCTGCTTTTGCTGAGAACTTTTCGAGCTTTGCAGAAACAACAGTGGTTTCGCTATTCGCTGGCAAAAACTCGGAGTTTGAGTTGGTCTGAACTTCTGAAAGTTGGCCACTCTTTGGGCCAAGGGCTCCGCCGACGCCGAACCACAAGAATGTGACGACAAGGGCTAGAACTAGAAATTTCGGACGACGGGGTTGGGACATTAAATCCACAGCCTTTCAATTCGCTTCAAATGTTGCTCAAGCCTAAATCAAGAGTGGAAAGTCCGCGAATCGGCACATATTTGTTTAGTAGGTACGCTTTACCCAATGAATACGCGCACAAAAATCGAGGTCATAGACCACCTTGGCGCGCTTACTGAATACCAAACTGGTTGGGATTTCCAGCGACAAATCCACGATGAGGTTGCTTCTAGCGCTCGTCCAAGCACACTTATTTTGGTCGAGCACGAAGACGTTTTCACCGCCGGCAAACGCACTCAACCAACCGATCTTCCTTGGGATGGCTCGAAAGTTATCGAAGTGGATCGCGGTGGACGAATTACTTGGCACGGCCCAGGGCAGCTCGTTGGATATCCAATTGTCAAACTTCCAAATCCTGTTGATGTAATGGATTACGTCCACAAACTTGAACAAGCCATCATGGATGTTTGTGCGAATTTTGGTATTGCCACAAAACGAGTTGATGACCGCACTGGTGTTTGGGTTCCAGCAGATGAAAAAGGAATCGAAAGAAAAATTGCTGCAATCGGTGTTCGCATTTCTAAAGGTGTAACGATGCATGGGTTTGCGTTGAATTGCAATTGCGATTTATCTGCTTATTCGCGAATCGTTCCATGTGGAATTAGTGATGCCGGTGTTACTAGCATCTCAAAAGAAATTGGGCGCGAAGTAAGCATCAAAGATGTTAAAGAATTAGTAACTACCGAAGTTTTGAAAAATCTTGAAGGATGGGTCAGTGACTGAGCGGAAGATGATTCGAATTGAAGCCCGTAATGCCGAAGTTCCAATCGAAAAGAAACCTGAGTGGATTAAGACCCGCGTTAAGACAGGTCCTGCCTACTTAGAGATTCAAGATCGCGTAAGCAAGCAAGGTCTACACACAGTTTGCCAAGAAGCAGGCTGTCCAAACATCTATGAATGCTGGGAAGACCGCGAAGCAACTTTCCTAATCGGTGGTTCGCAGTGCACCCGTCGTTGCGATTTCTGCCAAATCGATACTGGCAAGCCAGAACCACTTGATCGAGATGAACCGCGCCGTGTTGCGCAGTCAGTTGTAGAGATGGGTCTCAACTACGCGACCGTTACTGGTGTTGCTCGCGATGATTTGGAAGATGAAGGTGCTTGGCTTTACGCAGAAACAGTTCGCGCAATTCACAACGCGCTTCCTGGGTGCGGAGTTGAAGTTCTGATTCCAGACTTCAGCGCAAACCCTGAATTGCTGGCACAAGTTTTTGCAGCTAAACCCGAGGTGCTTGCACATAATCTTGAAACAGTTCCGCGAATCTTCAAAAGAATCCGTCCTGCTTTTAGATATGAACGTTCACTCGATGTAATCACTCAAGCCCAAAACGCTGGTCTTGTTACGAAATCCAATTTGATTTTGGGTATGGGTGAAGAAATCGAAGAAGTCCATCAAGCTTTGATTGATTTGAAAAATGCTGGCTGTGACCTAATCACAATTACTCAGTACTTGCGCCCATCGGAACGTCACCACCCGGTTACTCGTTGGGTGAAACCTGAAGAGTTTGTGGCATTAGCGGATTTCGCGAAAGAAGTTGGCTTCCTCGGCGTAATGTCCGGCCCACTCGTGCGCTCTTCTTACCGCGCTGGCAAGTTGCACAAGCAGGCTATTGAGGCAAAATCTCAAGGCAGCCAAGCCGCTATTACCGTGATTTAGCCGAGGCACTACCCTGCCGCCGTGGCAATTTCATCACCTAAATGGATCTCTCAAATCATTGAGTCCTACAAGTTCACCAAGCCGTTAGACCCAAGCATTGCGTGGGCTCTACCACTCACCTTCGTTGTCAGCTTTGCAGGCATTTTCGGTGCAGGTTTTG
>JBDKLK010000032.1:0-11329 GCA_039795655.1 Actinomycetota bacterium | reverse complement strand
TGTGCAGTTAGGTGATGTGCTTGATGCGCTATATCCAGATGCAAAAAACATCACTCCAGGAATTTCTTGGAATGGAAACACTCCAACCATCACTGTTTGGGCACCAACTGCAAAAGATGTGAATCTTGAGCTGTTTGACGACTCACTTGATGGAACCGGCACAAGTGTCGAAATGACTCGAAACGACAACACCGGTGCATGGAGTGTTACAGGTGATAGTTCTTGGAACTTAAAACAATATTTATTTGTTCTAGATGTCTACGCTCCAAAAACTCAACATATCGAAAACAATTACGTTTCAGATCCATACTCAATTTCTTTGAATGTAAACGGAACAAGAAGCCAAATTGTTAATCTCGATGACGACTCACTGAAACCAGAAGGTTGGGATGAACTAGTAAAGCCAACTTTCGCACGTATCGCAGATGCGACAATCTACGAATTAATGATTCGCGATTTCAGCGTATTCGACTCCACAGTTCCTGAGGAATATCGTGGTGGTTACATGGCATTCAGCGAAACAGCCTCAGCAGGTATGTTGCATCTTGCAGATCTTGCAGATGCTGGTTTGACACACATTCAAATTGGACCAGCTTTCGATATTGCTTCGGTGAACGAAGACAAGTCAACTTGGCAAGATGTTGATTACGAAGCGCTCGAGGCTTACAACCCAGAAAGTGCACTTCAAAAAGCAGCGGTTGGCGCAATACAAAATACCGATGGATTCAACTGGGGTTATGACCCATTGCATTACACCGCTCCTGATGGATCATTTGCGACAGATCCCGATAGCGAAAGCCGCATCACTGAATTTCGTTCAATGATCAAGGGATTAAGTGACATCGGTCTGCGCACTGTGATGGATGTTGTTTACAACCACACAAACGCAAGTGGTCAAAGTGCAAACAGTGTGCTCGATCGCATTGTTCCGGGTTACTACCACCGTTTGAATGCGAGCGGCGCTGTTGAAACCAGCACTTGCTGCCAAAACACTGCAACTGAACGCATGATGATGGCGAAATTGAATCTTGATTCAATCATCACATGGGCGAAGGAATACAAAGTTGACGGTTTCCGCTTCGACTTGATGGGTCACCAACCAAAAGCTCAGATGGAAGAACTACGAGCTGGACTTGATGCTCTAACCCTTGCCAACGATGGCGTAGATGGCAAAAACATCTTGCTATTCGGTGAAGGTTGGAACTTCGGTGAAGTTGCAACTGGCGCACGTTTCCCTAACGCAGTTCAAACTGCGATGGATGGAACAGGTATCGGTACTTTCGATGACCGCATGCGAGACAATGTTCGTGGCGGTGGACCATTCGATTCAGACCCTCGTAAGCAAGGTTTTGCTTCTGGCAAGTTTGGCAACTCAAACGGCTGGCCAGGAAACACAACAAGTGAAACCGACAAGCGAACAAACATGGACGGAATCAAAGTCGCATTAACTGGCGCACTGAGCAAGTTCACTTTGAAGAGCTACAAGAACATCATCGTTTCTGGTCAGGGAGTTCCTTACGGAACTGCGCCGTCTGGATACACAACTGATCCGATTGAACAGATTGCATATGCAGATGCACATGACAATGAAACTTTGTTCGATGCTCTCGCATACAAACTTCCATATGACACACCAATGTCACTTCGCTTGCGTTACCAAGTGCTTGGGCTTTCAGTCCCAACTATGAGTCAAGGTCTGCCATTCGTTTTGGCAGGTTCTGATTTGTTGCGCAGTAAGTCAATGGATAAGAACTCCTACAACTCTGGCGACTGGTACAACGGCTTGCATTGGGATCTTTCAACCAATGGTTTCGGTCGCGGTCTGCCAATGGAAGTTTCAAATCTAAGCCAAGCCACAACTCTGCTTGGAAATGATTTACTCGTTCCAAGCTCTGCAGAAATGCAACTAACATCAGATATGTGGCAAGACTTACTTCGGGTTCGCTACTCCTCTAAGTTGTTCCGCCTTGGAACTGGAGCCGCAGTAATGAAACGCGTAAGTTTCTTAACCGGTGGTTCAAAAGCTCCATTGGGTCTGATTGTGATGAAGATTTCCGATGAAGGAAAAGGCATCAAGAGCATTGACTCTAAGTACAAGGCCGTTTATGTTGTTTTCAATGCTTCTAAGAAATCAATGAGTTTCACAGGAGCTGGTTTAGCTAAGGCGAAAATCAGTTTGCATCCAGCGCTAAAGACTGGTGCTGACGCGACAGTGAAGTCTTCGAAATTCCTGAAGGGCGTATTCACTGTTCCTGGTGTAACCACAGCAGTGTTCGTTCAAAAATAAACAGACAATAAAAAAGTGGGTGGCGAAAATGCCACCCACTTTTTTATTGGAGTTAGAAGTCCATTTCTCCTGGACCGCCAGGAGCGCCAGCTGTCTTTGGCTCTGGCTTTTCTGCAATAACCGCTTCGGTTGTTAAGAACAATGCAGCGATTGATGCAGCGTTCAAAAGTGCTGAACGAGTTACCTTTGCAGGATCGATAATTCCAGCAGCAATCAAATCTACGTAATCTCCATTTGCCGCATTAAGACCGAAACCTGGCTTCAAGTTTCGAACCTTTTCAACAACTACGCCGCCTTCAAGACCTGCGTTAACTGCTATCTGCTTTAGCGGAGCTTCGATTGCAACACGAACAATTGCAGCACCGGTTGCTTCGTCACCTTCCAGATTCAAAGTTGCGAAAGCTTTGTCTGCCGCCTGAATCAGTGCAACACCACCACCAGCAACGATGCCTTCTTCAACAGCTGCTTTTGCGTTACGAACAGCATCTTCAATGCGGTGCTTGCGTTCTTTCAATTCAACTTCAGTAGCTGCACCAGCTTTAATAACTGCTACACCACCTGCAAGTTTTGCAAGACGCTCTTGAAGTTTTTCACGGTCGTAATCGCTATCAGACTTTTCAATCTCTGCACGAATTTGATTCACACGACCTTGAATTTGGTCTGCAGAACCAGCACCAGTAACGATTGTGGTTTCATCTTTTGTGACAACTACTTTCGCGGCGCGACCAAGAAGTTCAAGACCAGTGTTTTCAAGCTTCAAACCAACTTCTTCACTGATTACTTGACCACCGGTCAAGATTGCAATGTCTTGCAACATTGCCTTGCGACGATCGCCAAAGCCTGGAGCCTTAACGGCAACTGCGCGGAAAATGCCACGGATTTTGTTAACAACAAGGGTTGCAAGAGCTTCACCTTCGAGATCTTCTGCGATGATGAAAAGTGGTTTACCTGATTGCATTACGCGCTCAAGTATCGGCAACAAATCTTTGATTGCAGAAATCTTTTGGTTTGCAAGCAAGATGTAAGGATCATCAAGCACTGCTTCCATACGTTCTGAATCAGTTACGAAGTAAGGGCTGATGTATCCCTTGTCGAATCGCATACCTTCAGTAAGTTCAAGTTCGATACCGAAAGTGTTGCTTTCCTCAACGGTGATAACGCCTTCTTTGCCGACCTTATCCATTGCTTCAGCGATTTTTTCGCCGATAACAGTGTCTGCAGCAGAGATAGATGCAGTTGCAGCAATTTGTTCTTTGCTTTCAACTGGCTTTGCCATTGCAAGAAGTTCTGCACTCAAGGCTTCAACAGCTTTTTCGATACCTTTCTTCAATGACATCGGGTTTGCACCAGCTGCAACGTTACGCAAACCTTCGCGTACCAAAGCTTGTGCCAAAACTGTTGCAGTTGTGGTTCCGTCACCAGCGACATCATCTGTCTTCTTAGCAACTTCTTTAACTAACTCTGCACCGATTTTTTCGTACGGATCTTCAAGTTCGATTTCTTTAGCGATTGAAACACCATCATTAGTGATTGTTGGTGCACCCCACTTTTTTTCCAAGACAACGTTGCGACCTTTTGGTCCAAGTGTGACTTTTACGGCATCAGCCAAAGTGTTCATTCCACGCTCAAGCGCGCGGCGGGCTTCTTCATCAAAGGCAATGATTTTTGCCATGGGTTTTACTCCTTGGGACGGTTTTTTGGTGCTCGAAACCCAGATTTATCACTCTCAGGGTTCGAGTGCTAAGGCTAATTTTTGGCACTCTAACCCCGAGAGTGCAAATCGAAATCCAATTTTGTGAGTAAAAGCAGCCAAGATTCGGATGAGAATGCCAACCTTGAGGCAGGTAGATCGGCCAAATCCTGCGAGAATGCCCCCTGAATCCTTTGGAGGAAATGATGCGTAAGTCATCCGCAGTTTTGGTTCTGACACTGAGCATTGCTGGGCTCACTATCCCTGGTGCTCAAGCAGATCCACTCCGCACTGTTTATGTCCGTGCCGACTCCACTTCAGCTGATGCTGTAACTGGTAACTCATGTCTCGATCCAAATTACCAAGGTTCAAACGGTCTCAAGTCAGCCATCACAAATGCGCAATCTGGCGACCTAATTGTTCTTTGTAATGAAACTGTCTATGAAGAGTTTCCAAACAATCGAACTTTCTCTCTTTCTAATACAACTCTGACTGTCGATGTCACATTCACATCTGACGTTTCCAACCTAAATCGTCGTCCAAAGATTCTTACAAACAATTTCGCCATCAACACTGATCCATCAGTGACAACAGTGTTCACAGACATGAACTTTGTTGAGTCCACTTCAACCGGAAGCGGAAAAGGAGGCGCAATTGAACTGAAGAGCGGCATTCTCCAACTAGATCGCATGGTGTTTGACAGCAACACTGCTACCTACGGCGGTGCTATTGCACTTACAAGTGGAACTGGAGCTGCACAATTAAATGTAAACCGCAGTACTTTTGTCAGCAATACTGCGGATACAAACGGAGGTGCAATTTTCGTCGGTGCAAGCGATACTGCGAATATCACCAACACTATTTTCTATAAAAACGAAACTACGAACGGAAACGGTGCTGCGGTTTTTGCAACCACGGGAAATGCAAACATCAGCTTCGCTAATATTGTTAACAACACCGGAAGCAGCGTTCTAAACGGAGCTGGCATCACTTTGACCAACTCAATTCTGGGTCAACGGTTAATGAATGAAACACTTTGCGCAAATTCAGTTGAGATCGGCGATGGAAACTTCATCTCCGACGATAGTTGCGGAGACTTGCCTGCATATGCATCCAACGTCAAGGATGTTTCTGTTGAAATTCCTTACGGTCAAATTCGCATTGGTCGAATTTACGAGCCAGTTGAGGGTGGATTGCAGTACTTCCGCGTTCTTAGCGAAAGCCCAGCAATTGATTACATAACTTTCGATGAACAAGAAGATTCATCAACAAGCATTGTTGGTCAAACAAACAATCGCCCTTACTCCGTTGAAGGATCTCTGGAGGAACGTGCTGATGTTGGAGCTGTTGAAGTAACGTCCATAAAACTTGACGTGCGTGAAATTGATTCCGAACTGACTTACGGCGGATTAATTGTTGCAGAAAAACTATCTGTCGGTGGAACAATGATTCCAACTTCTGTTGCAAAAATAATGACTCCACTGGAAATTTACAGCGTTACTGGAAAACGCATTGACCGAGAAAACAATGCCATCATCACTACACACGAACGCCACAATCTTCGCGTTGGTATGACAGTTGAACTTAGTGGTGTTGGATCTGGGTTAAATGGCGCACATCGAATCACCGCGATTTCTAGTCGCACATTCACATTTGATACGAGTGGAAATGAACTAGAGCAGACATCTGTTAGCCCTTGGGGTCAGGTAGTTCATAAAGAAAAAGCTGTAGTCACCTACACATCTTTGACTCCTGAAACTTGCACCTTGGTTTCTTCAAAGAACCCAGCAATCATCCCGCAAGTAGACGCAGGTGTTTGTGAAATCGAAATGTACTCACCAGCAGTTAACGGTTACGAAGAAGTTTATGAATTCGTAAGTTTGCAGATGTTAATTCAGGTCAAGCCATCCAAGCCATTGAATGTTCGCACCTCAAAAATCACAAAGGGGGGCGTGACCGTAACTTGGGATAAGCCAATTACGACTGGTAAAGCCAAACTGCTCCGTTATGAAGTTTCTTTCTATCGCCAATCGAAACCAAAAGAGGTGCGATTGACAGTGAAAGTTTCTCCTTACAAACTCACCGCAGCGATTACCAAACTAGCCAGCAATATGCCTTACATCGTTCGTGTGAAAGCAATCACTGGAGCAGGCACTTCACCGGCTAGCGCTGATGTGAGATTCAAGACTAAGAAATAGTTTTATGAGATTGGGCTGGTAACATCAAAAGGGCCAGCCCACATATCGAAGCCTGGTTCGATATCGGTTATTTCGTAACTACTCAATGATGCACGGAAATTGATGGCGTCAGGTTTTGGTAAGCAGCTGCGCATTGTTCCGACTGAAAGCACGCCGTCTTCACCTAGATACAACCAAGCGGCACAGTCTTCGCCAACTTCGTAGCCATCATATTGAGTGACGTCCATCTCGACGCCGTCCACACCGATACATTCATCGATTCCAGCTACATAAGAAAATTGAGCAGCCGTTTTCCAACTCGATGCATTTTTGATTTGGACACTTAGTTGTGCACCTAAACCAGAATCTCTACTCCAACTTTCACCAAAGCCGCAGCCATCAGAACCAAAAACTTCTTTAGATTCAAACTCTAAATAAACTTCCCAATAAGTCTGGTTATCTTCGACCGCAACAACTCGCATATTCTTGAGATCGCTAACTGCGTTTTCCATCTTCTCTGTTACAAGACCGATTCCCCACATACGAAATGCGGTGCTGTCTGAAAACTCTCCATCTTGAGGAAGGATCGGATTACTCAAAGTATTTCTGAAATGTAGGTTTGAAGTAAATACTTCATCGCCTTCGCGGTCAGCTTTCAATTCAGCGATTGTCTCGACTATCAAAGCTCGGTAATAAGAAATCCGAGTCATAACTACTGGCAGTTTGGTTGCGCAATCATCAGCGTTTCCGAAAGAAACCACACCTAGCAAAAACTTGGTGCTATGCAACCGTCCAACCAAAGGCCCGCCAGAATCGCCGAAACATCCAGAACTGTAGGTGCCATTCGCATTTTTACGGTTTACACCAATCTGTCGCTTTACATTGAAGTTGGCGTACTCAGCCTCTGCCTGAGAATTAAAAAGGCGCTGTGCAACACTGCGCAAATAACGCGGGTCATTTCCTTTTTCATTTTGACCCCAACCATAGAGAGTTGGGTTCTTGGCAAGCATTTTCGCCGCTTGAGCCTTTGTCGGAATCTTTAGATAAGAATTTGATGAAGCGGCGTTGTACAAATCAATAACAGCATAGTCGCCATCGAGGGTGTTCGTGTCATAGGAATTCATCCGAAAAGTTCTTGGCATAAGAACTTGGCCGTGGTCATACCGATCAGTC
Organism: Actinomycetota bacterium; assembly: GCA_039795655.1. GTDB lineage: Bacteria > Actinomycetota > Actinomycetes > S36-B12 > UBA5976 > JAFMIT01. The sequence goes on along the minus strand of JBDKLK010000032.1, from coordinate 4,002 downwards.
TGATTTCGAACCACTACGAATCCATCGAAATTTCCTGCAGCTTCAATGCAATGCGCCGCAGTAATAACAGTGTGCGGATTAATCAATGAACCTGTGCAGAAAAATCCATTTGGATCTCGGTCAAACTTTGAATCAATCCCCCAAAGCGAAACCACCCACGGCGCTTCCGTTGGAAGCACCTTTTTTGAGTCTGGAAAAGTGATTGCTGAAACTGCAGTTGTTGAAATCAGTGAGATTCCAACTAAGCCAAGCAAAAGCTTTCGAAATGCAGCGAGTTTCATAGGCGCAAGTTATCAGTGAAACAAGTACATAAATAAAAGAAGAGAGGCGACTGTGAAAATCACAGCCGCCTCTCTTTAGAGTCAAGAACTACTTTGCGAGACGAACGTTTCCAGCCTGTGGGCCTTTTGGTCCTTCTACGATTTCGAATTCAACGCGTTGATCTTGGTCAAGCACACGGAAGCCATCCATATCGATAGCGGTGTGGTGTACAAAAACGTCGCGATCGGTACCATCTACAGAAAGGAAGCCGAAGCCCTTTTCTGAGTTGAACCACTTGACGGTGCCAGTCATTGTTGACATGCACATTCCTTACATGTTGCGGGATCGGCTCTAGTCGGACGACCATGCCGGGTCTTTCAAATTCTTCCCACATCACGTCTTGCGCCAAGCAGGGGTCTTTCAAATTACCGAGACGGAGTGTAGTGCGACAAAAGCGCACAAATAACCAGTAATTAAGCGCGAATAATTAGAGCTGAATGCCCAAACGGCGAGCACTACGCTGTTTTTGGCGCTCTGCCCGCATGCGACGAAGGCGCTTAACGAGCATTGGATCGAAGTCCAAAGCGGCTTCAGTATCAATTAAAGCATTGAGGATTTGGTAGTAACGAGTGGCGCTCATATCGAAAAGTTCGCGGATTGCGCTCTCTTTTGCGCCTGAGTATTTCCACCATTGACGTTCAAATTCGAGAAGGAGGCGGTCACGCTCTTCGAGTTGTGGCTTAACGTTGCCAAGTTCGGAGTTGTGTGCGTTTGCTTCCATTTTTCCCTCTGGTCTCTAGTTCGTGTGAATCAGTGCCGCACCCTGACATGGGGGTATGTCAGTTTGGGCCGCGCTGTTGCGCCCGCCGAATCTAGCAGGGAATTACACGGTTGTCATTCGCTCAATTTCCCCAAAAACCACAGTTTTAACATCAGTCACATCAGCCCCGAATTAGCACCACAAATAGCCGGTGCAACACACAATCTTTTCTGCATTACCCTTCGCCCTGACCTTGAGCAATCAAGAGTCAAATATGCAGATACGCATAGGCCGACGTGGCGCAATTGGTAGCGCATCCGACTTGTAATCGGACGGTTAGGGGTTCAAGTCCCCTCGTCGGCCCCACTTATTTCAAAACCAAATAAAAGGCTAAAAACCTTCTGCTTTAAATACCCAAAGACTTAAAGCGTCTAGATCAATTACTTTGAAATTCTTCGACGCCAACAAACTAGCAATCTGCACACGATGTTCTTGTGCGTGATGAACAGCTTGGGCAAGCAACAACGATCTTTCAATAGTTCTAGTTTCGCCCCACAACTCAAAAGTGCTGGCTTTATCAGCTTCTTTCGCGAGCTCAATTAATCGCGAATCATTTTCCCAACAACGTTTCGCAAGTAAATCAAAATCAGCAGCGACTACTGGCAATTCAACTTCGCCAGGTAATTCGGTTCCTTCAATTCTTGCTGGCAATCTTCCAGTAACACTTACTAAATGTTGTGCAATCCGAGCAACACTCCACTCATCATTATCAGCAACCAACTGCAATGCAGAATCTGGAACTCCAGCAAGCAATTTCAAAAACTTTGCGTTCGCCCAACGCATATGTTCCAGCAGATTTTGGCCAGTGTTTTCAAAAGTGTTTTCAGAAGTCATAGCGCCACTTTATTCCCTGCTCCAACATCTGAATTGATAAACAAAAACCGCCCACTAGGAATATCCCAGCAGGCGGTCTTGTTTTGAATCTATTTCACTGCTGCGTACTTAAACCAAGGTTCATCCATTGGTGTCGTGTACTTGTCGACACTTGGAAGTGGCAACCAATACGTTAATTCTCCACCGATGTCGAAGTTAAATTTCATAATAACCTCAAATGTGCCCATAGTTCCAGGTTCACCTCCAGCATCAAGCGAATGAAAAATGGTTGATTTATTACATGTCAATGAATAACCCTTGGTCATAATCTTGAATTTGCAATTTGTTAAGTGCTGCTCCATTCGAGTAACGCTTCCCATTTTGCGACCATACAGATTTAGCTCGTGCGAAAACTTGTTTAGCCTGTCAGTGATAGCCGGATAATTTTTTGTCCAAGCATGCACATTGTCGGCATCGCTCTCCATTTCGCTTCCCAAGTGATCCATAAAAGTTTGCGCTTTGAAAACTGCTGCATTCTGCGCCAAGTCTTTTTTTACAGGTGTGTACAAGGACTCTTCAGGTGCATTAATTTTTAGGTAGGCTAAAACAAGCAGTCCAGCAGCAAGAATCGCGATTACGACTTTATGTTGCGACTTCATACTTATGTCCTTTATTTGTTTTTTAGTCTCTGTAATACACAGGGCAGTTATCCCAACCGGTCTTTATAGACCAGCATCGCCAATTCAAAAAGGATTCAGCAAAAAACCTACGTTCTTCGTTAACTATTATATCTTTGATGCGCCATTTGCCATCAACTTCCCAAAACGAAATTTCGAAACGGTTGCCTTCGCCGCTTTCTTCAGTGCCCCATTCAAGGCAAGTTTTATCTGATTTTCGCCAATTTATACAATCATAATTGTGGTAAACAATCACTGCTTTGATCTTTGGTTCTGCGAAAAAATCACTTCGCGATATGAGAGAGACATCAACAGTTAGCGGAGTCCATCGCTGGTTTGCAACTGCTCTGCTCTCGTATGTATTTGCCCTAGAAAGATCAACAGAATGTCTGGCCCAGTCATCAGCATATTTTGAATACGGAAAAGGTTTATTAGGTTTGCCCGTATTTATTACTTCTAATTGATGTTCAAACTCAGCTTTAGTTTCTGCAACCAATTCTGCGGTCGATACCCTGCTTGCAAAAATACCTTGCCCAACCACTGCGATAATAATCCCGCCTAGCAATATGGCTGAGATAGTAAGAACTAGTATCGAACTCAAATCTGGTCTCTTTTTTTCCATGATCATGTCCTTATGAAAAACCAGCGAGTGCACCGATTATTAAACGTTTGGTAATCATCAGCAACACAAACCATTGCCTGGTGTCTTAATGTCATGAGTTGTGATCCCAGCATTTTGACCCCCTGCAGTCAAAATGTTTTGGTTAAGCGCTCGAGCAAAGAACATGCTTAGAGCTACGAAAATTGTGATTAGTACCTTCATTTTTTCCTCTCGATAGAAGGTAAGCGGAAGTATACGTCTTTAGTATTATTTGTTGTCAACATATGAGTTAGGGTTTCTCTATGGATTTCGCCACAAGATTTAAAGACGCACGACTAGCGGCTGGATTGACGCAGGCCGAGTTGGCTGAAGGACTCGTGACACCGGGCTACATCTCACACATAGAAGTGGGTAAAAGAGTTCCCAACCAAGATTTACTAGAAAAATTGTGTAGCCGGATGAAAGTTCAAGTTGAAGAAATTCGGCCTTTCGAATCCACTGAATTCCAAGAATTGCAAAAACTTCAAGTTTGGAACTTGATAACTATTGGGGATTTCAAGAATGCGGACCAACTGGTTAATCAATCACTTCAGGCAGCGCCCCAGCACTCAGTCGCTTATTACGAATTTAAATGCCTAAAAGGTATTTTGGAACACAAGAAACAGAATTTTGATTCTGCTATTGATTTACTTGATATCTCAATTAAGTATTGTGAAGATATAAAAATCAAGGGCGAAGCTGTGATCGCTCTTTTAAAGTCCATTGCATTTACAGGTGATTTGCAGTTAGCACTTTCGCGTGCAGAAAAATATCTTGAACAGGCTGAGTCT
>JBDKLK010000031.1:0-11559 GCA_039795655.1 Actinomycetota bacterium | reverse complement strand
AAGCGTTCCACAGGTCGCACCATCTATGTACTAGATGAGCCAACTACAGGTTTACATTTCGAAGATATCCGCAAACTACTTATTGTTTTGCAGAGTTTGGTGGACAAAGGAAACACTGTGATTGTGATTGAGCACAATCTAGATGTAATTAAGTCTGCTGATCACGTGATTGATATGGGTCCAGATGGCGGCTTCAGAGGTGGCACTGTTATTGCGACGGGAACTCCTGAGCAGATTTCTAAAGTTGCCAAGAGCCACACCGGCAAGTTCCTAAAAACCATTTTGAAGTAGTCGATATGAGTTTTGCCAACGACATTTCGCAGTGGCGGCCAAAAACCAGTGAGATCCCAACAGATCCTGGTGTTTATCGATATTGGGATAAGGCAAACACTGTTATCTATGTTGGAAAAGCAAAGAATCTACGAAATCGCCTCACTTCGTACTTCACGAATATCGCAGAACTTCACCCCCGAACAGCTCAGATGTTGCAAACAGCAGTTCGAGTTGATTGGGTAGTTGTTAAAACTGAGGTGGAAGCCCTTCAGCTAGAACATAGTTGGATCAATGAATACAACCCAAGATTCAATGTACGGTTTCGAGACGACAAGTCCTATCCATGGTTAGCGATAACTATAAAAGAAGAGTTTCCCAGAATCATGGTCATGCGAGGAGAGCGAAAACCAGGAATAAAATATTTTGGACCATACATACAGGCCTGGCAAATTCGGGAAACGATTGATCGCCTGTTGCATGTTTTCCCAATACGAACCTGCAGCGAAAGCACCTTCAAGCGCGCGGCATCTAGTAATAGGGCTTGCTTATTGGGGTACATAGATAAGTGCTCAGCTCCTTGCGTTGGACGGATATCTCCAGAAGATCATCGTGAATATGTAAATGGTTTTGCAAAGTTACTAGATGGCGATAGCAAAAAGATACTTAAAGATTTACAATCGAAAATGCAGATTGCTAGTGAAAACCTTGAATATGAACAAGCTGGCAGATATCGAGATGACATATCTGCCATTGAAGCAGTTATGCAGAAATCAGCGGTGGTTCTCGAGCCGACAGCGGATGCTGACCTCATAGCTATCGCAGACGACGAATTAGCCGCAGGTATTCAAATCTTCCATGTAAGAAAAGGGCGAATTACGGGTCAGCGGGGATTCATTGCAGATAAACCGACTCAAGTTTCTCCCTCGGAAATGATGTCGAAAGTTTTGTTGCAGATTTACTCCGAGGATGGCGGAGAACTTCCACCGAATGAAATTCTTGTTAGTGTTGAACTAGAAGATATCGAAACCACCACTCAATGGCTTTGTGGGCGATCTAGCAAAAGAGTTGAACTTAGAGTTCCGCAAAAAGGAATAAAGAAGGAATTGCTTGAAACTGCAATTAAGAATGCTGAATTGGATTTGCAGAGCTACCGAAGTAAACGCGGCGCGGATATAGCTGCTAGAAGCCAAGCTTTAAGTGAGCTTGCCGAGTATCTGGATCTAAAAGATATCCCATTACGAATTGAATGTATCGATGTTTCTCATTTCGATGGCGACAACGTTGTGGCTTCACTTGTTGTCTATGAAGATGGTCTGCCGGCTAAACGTGATTTCAAGAGATTCATCCTCAAACACGGTCAAGGGAACAACGATGTGTTAAGCATCGCAGAAGTTGTAGAAAGACGCTTCATCAAAATTGAGAACGAATCAATCGAAAATCGAAAAGGCTTCGCTTATCCACCTCAATTGCTGATTGTAGATGGCGGAAAACCTCAGGTTGCATCTGCAAAAGCACAACTAAAGAAATTGGGTATTGACTTACCTGTTGTAGGAATCGCAAAGAGACTCGAAGAAATTTGGCTTCCTGATTCAAATGAGCCAGTAATCATGCCGCGTAGCAGTGAAGCGCTCTTTATGGTTCAAAGAATTCGAGATGAGGCGCATCGATTTGCGATTAATTTCCAACGCAAAAAACAACGCAATTCGCTTTTTGAATCATTGCTTGATGGCATCGAAAATTTGGGAGACAAGAGAAAAGCTGAACTCCTTAAACATTTCGGAAGCGTCAAAAAGATACGTGAAGCCTCAGTTGAGGATTTCACAAAAGTGCGGGGTATTAACCAATCTCTCGCTCAGGCAATCATAAACAAATTGCATTCTGGAGAGCCACAAATCGCGATAAATGTGAGCACAGGCGAGATATCTGAGGGTGCTTGACTCGTCTGTAAGAGTTAGCCTATGAAACAAAATCTTGAGGTTGTTATCCTAACTGGCATGGCTGGAGCTGGCCGTTCGACAGCCGCACATGCCCTTGAAGATCTTGGTTTTCTTGTTATCGATAATTTGCCGCCCCAATTGATGCAACAAACAATCGAGTTAGTGGGTTCTGATAAAGATTTAGAGAGAATCGCCATCGTCGTTGATTCTCGAGGAGGTAAGTTCTTCGAATCATTAGATGCGGAATTAGCTCGAATCAATGAACTAGTTGCCAAACTAGATCTGGTTTTTCTCGAAGCCACTGATCATGTTCTTATTCGGAGATTTGAATCATCAAGACGTCCGCATCCATTGCAAGGTACAGGTACTTTGGCAGTTGCAGTTACCGCTGAACGGAAGTTGCTACTTGGATTGCGCGAAAAAGCCGATCTAACAATCGATACTTCTGAAAGAAACGTACATGACCTACGTCGCGTTATTGAAGCAGCTTTCAATAAAGATGATGTCAAACTTCGCGTCAACATAGTTTCCTTTGGATTCAAGTATGGACTTCCTATCGACGCAGACTTTGTCGCAGATGTACGTTTCCTCCCGAACCCATTTTGGGAAGATGGCCTTCGAAACTTAACTGGAACAGATGCACCAGTTAATGACTTTGTAATGAATCAACCAGCAGCTGCAGTTTTTCTCTCCGATTTCTCGAAACTGTTACGAAACGTCACCGATGGTTATTTGCAAGAAGGCAAGCGCTTTGTCACAGTCGCTATTGGTTGCACTGGTGGTCAGCACCGAAGTGTTGCGATTTCTGAAAATCTCTCAGCTCGTCTGGTAAAAGAAGGCGTCGAATGTTACGTCTCACATCGGGATAAAGGTCGAGAGTGAAAAGTAATTTCAAAGCGGTCGCATTTGGAGGTGGTCATGGATTGGCGGCTTCTCTACAGGCCTTAAAAATTTTGACCAATTCTTTAACAGCAATCGTTGGAGTGTCAGATAACGGTGGAAGCAGTGGTCGGCTCCGCGCGGAGTTCGATGTAATTCCCCCTGGCGATCTCCGTATGGCTTTAGTTGCACTTTGCAGCGATAGTGAACACGGTGAAAAGTGGGCGAGAGTTCTGCAACATCGTTTCTCGGGTGATGGGCAGTTAGCCGGCCACGCTTTAGGGAATCTTCTAATCACAGCCTTATGGCAAGAAAACAATGACATAGTTGCAGGATTAGATGCCGTTTGTAATTTACTTGAAGCACAAGGTCGAGTTCTGCCATTAAGTTTGCAACCACTAGATATTGTGGCCGACGTACTGCAAGAGAACGGTCAGACTGGAACCGTATATGGTCAGGTAGCAGTTGCAACCTCAAAAGGCAAAATTCAAAATCTAAGATTTGAAAAACAGGCAGCAACTTGTCCACAAGCTCTCGAAGCAATTACTGATGCAGATGTTGTTGTCATGGGTCCAGGTTCTTGGTACACCAGCGTTGTTAATCATTTGCTCCTGCCAGATTTAAACAATGCCCTTCAAAATTGCAAAGCAAAGAAAATCCTGATCACAAATCTTTGCAATCAAACAGAAGAAACCAAATCATTCACGCCAGCAAAACACATCGATGTTTTGAAGTCCATGTCACCGAATATATATTTCGATGCTGTAATAGTTGACCAAAGAAATGTTAGTTACGAATTTTTCGTCGCTTGCAAACAATTGAGTGACGAAGTTCTAGTTGCAAATGTTGCAGACAATGAGAATCCTGATATCCACGACTCAGCCCAATTAGCTGATGCGCTTCGAGGCTATCTAGAGTTACCCAATAACAACTCAAGCAATAACAAGGAGGGGTAGTTATGGCCATGACATCCGCATTGAAGGACGAACTAGCGCATTTGCCATTTGGTAAAGCCTGCTGCCGTAAAGCAGAAGTTAGTGCGCTGTTGCGTTTCGGTGGCTCTATCCATATTGTTGCTGGAAACCTTGTTTTAGAGGCTGAGCTCGATACCGCATCTGTTGCGCGCCGCCTAAGGCAAAACTTGCTTGACCTATTCGGTCAGGAATCAGAACTTTCAGTTATGCAACCTTCTGGAATTCGAAAAGGTAGTCGCTACGTGGTTCGAGTTGCACAAAACGCAGATCGTCTTGCAAAACAAGTTGGACTATTGGATAACAATGGAAGACCAATTCGTGGGCTATCTCCAGCCATTATTAGCGGCGGGGTTTGTGATTGTGAAGCAGCTTGGCGTGGTGCGTTTTTGGCTCACGGCTCACTTACCGAGCCAGGGAGAAGTGGTGCACTGGAAATTACCTGTCCAGGAGGGGAAGCAGCACTCGCGCTTGTAGGTGCCGCCCGACGTTTGGACATCACTGCAAAAGCTAGAGAAGTTCGTGGTGTTGACCGAGTTGTTGTTCGTGATGGCGATGCGATTTCAGCTATTTTGACCCGTATTGGCGCCCACGAAAGTGTTATGAACTGGGAAGAGCGCCGAATTCGCCGTGAAGTGCGAGCTACAGCCAATCGTTTAGCCAACTTTGACGACGCGAACATGCGTCGAAGCGCCCGAGCCGCTGTTGCCGCCGGCGCGCGAGTCCAGCGGGCGCTAGAAATCCTTGGGACCGACATCCCAGATCATTTGCTTGAAGCTGGTCGTTTACGGGTTGAACACGGCCAGGCCAGCCTCGAAGAGCTTGGTGCCCTGGCTAGCCCTCCAATGACAAAGGATGCAATTGCTGGGCGAATTCGACGCCTTTTGGCAATGGCTGACAAAAGAGCAGCAGACTTAGGAATTCCTGATACAGAGCAGGCTGTAACTCCCGATTTACTCGAATCTGAGTAGTTTCACCATGCCCTTTGCTTAGTCAGCAGGGGAGTAACGTCTCTATTGGGAGCAGGCGTTGAAGCGGATGCTCTGCGGGTAGACTTTGGCTGTTTAGGCCTGTCAGCGTCGATCTTGGCCTCACTCACAAACTGTCACATTTGTGACTTGTCATTAGGAGAACCAAGTGACCGTTAAGGTTGGAATCAACGGCTTTGGCCGTATTGGACGTAATTTTTACCGTGCGCTTCTTGCGCAGGGTGCAGATGTTGAAGTTGTTGGAATCAACGACCTAACCGACATCAACACACTAGCTCACCTTCTTAAATACGACAGCATTCTTGGTCGTTTGAACCAAGAAGTTTCTGTTCAGGGTGACTCAATCAAAGTTGGCAACAAGTCTTTCAAAGTTGTTGCTGATCGCGATCCAGCAAACCTTCCATGGGCAGCACTTGGTGCAGACATCGTTATTGAATCAACTGGTCACTTCACCGACGCAGATAAAGCCGCTGCACATATCAAAGCTGGTGCAAAGAAAGTAATCATCTCTGCTCCTGCTAAAGGGGAAGACATCACAATCGTTATGGGTGTTAACCATGACAAATACGATGCAGCTTCACACCATGTGATCTCAAACGCATCATGCACAACAAACTGCTTGGCTCCATTTGCAAAGGTTCTGGATGAAGAATTCGGAATCGTTAAAGGCATGATGACCACCATTCACGCTTACACCAATGACCAAGTTATTTTGGATTTCCCGCACAAAGATTTGCGCCGTGCTCGCGCTGCTGCAATCAACATGATTCCAACCACTACAGGTGCAGCAAAAGCAATTTCACTAGTTTTGCCACAGCTAAAAGGCAAGCTAGATGGTTACGCAATGCGCGTTCCAGTTCCAACAGGTTCTGCAACCGACTTGACCGTTCAACTTGGTCGCGAAGTTACTAAAGAGGAAGTTAATGCAGCAATCAAAAAAGCTGCAGAAGGTTCTCTCAAAGGTATTTTGGAATACACCGAAGATCCAATCGTTTCTTCAGACATCGTTACTTCACCTGCATCAAGCATTTTCGATGCTGGCCTTACCTATGTAAATGGCGACACAGTCAAAGTTGTATCTTGGTACGACAATGAATGGGGTTACTCAAACCGTCTAGTTGATCTTGTCGGTTTTGTAGGTAAATCACTGTGACAATCCGCTCTTTGAGCGACTTGGATGTAGCCGGTCGTCGGGTATTGGTTCGTGTTGATTTCAACGTACCTTTTAAGAAGGGTGTTGAACCTCGCGAGATATCCGACGACGGTCGCATTCGCGCCGCGCTTCCAACCATTCAAAAACTTCTAGATGGTGGCGCAAGTGTCATACTTATGGCGCACCTTGGAAGGCCAAAAGGCGAGCCAGCGCCTGAATTTACTTTAGAGCCAGTGGCAAAACGTCTCGGCGAATTAATCTCTGCAAAAGTTAATTACGCAACTGATCTCACAGGTGAAGATGCCAAGGCCAAAGTTTCCGCATTGTTTGCTGGTGAAGTTTTGCTACTAGAAAACGTGCGTTTCGATGCTCGTGAAACTTCTAAAGTTGCGGCAGAACGCGAATCACTTGCTGCTGAACTCGCTTCCTTTGCTGATATTTTTGTTAGCGATGGTTTCGGAGTTGTTCACCGTGAGCAAGCATCGGTTACTGACGTGGCAAAACTTTTGCCGCACGCTGCTGGATTACTTGTAGAAGCAGAAACCAAAGTCTTTAGCAAGGTTTTGGACGATCCAGATCGTCCTTACACAGTTGTTCTTGGTGGATCCAAAGTTTCTGACAAACTTGGAGTTATTTCTCACTTGTTAACCAAGGTTGATACTTTGATTGTTGGCGGGGGAATGTGTTTCACATTCTTGAAAGCTCAGGGTTATGAGGTAGGTAATTCACTTTTAGAAGCTGACCAAATCGATACCGTCAAAGGTTTCTTGCAAACAGCAAAAGAGAGAAACGTTAAAGTTTTGCTTCCAACCGACATTGTTGTTGCCGACGCTTTCGCTGCTGATGCAAACCATAAAGTTGTAGATTCTCAAAATATCGAACCAGGTTGGATGGGTCTTGATATCGGACCTAATTCAGCTACTGAATTCGCAAAAGCAATTTCAGAATCAAAAACCGTTGTTTGGAATGGTCCGATGGGTGTTTTCGAAATGGAAGCATTTGCAGCCGGAACAAAAGCCGTTGCTACAGCAATGACGCAATCTGCTGCTATGACTGTAGTTGGCGGTGGTGATAGTGCTGCTGCTGTTCGCGTACTCGGTTTGGACGAATCTAAGTTCTCTCACATCTCAACCGGTGGTGGAGCTTCACTTGAATTTCTCGAAGGCAAAAAACTGCCTGGTATCACAGTTTTGGAGGACTAAATGATCGCTCGTAAACCACTAATGGCTGGAAACTGGAAGATGAACTTGAATCATCTTGAGGCCATTTCCTTGGTTCAAAAATTAGCATTCTCATTCAACAATGAAGATTATGACGCTGTTGACATTGCAGTTATTCCGCCGTTCACAGATATTCGCAGCGTGCAAACTTTGGTTGATGGTGACAACTTGAAGATTCAATATGGTTCTCAAGATGTCAGCGCGCATGATTCAGGTGCGTTCACTGGTGAAATCAGTGGTGTTATGTTGAGCAAACTTGGCTGTGACTTTGCGGTCATTGGTCACAGCGAACGTCGTCAATATCACGCAGAATCAGATGAATTAGTGAACTCTAAAACCAAAGCTTCAATCAAGCATGGAATAACTCCGATTGTTTGCGTCGGTGAAGCTCTAGAAATTCGCAAAGCAGGAACTCATGTTGAATACACCTTGAATCAAACTCAAGGTAGTTTGGCTGGTCTAACGGCAGAGCAAATCGCAGATCTAGTTATTGCATATGAACCGGTTTGGGCAATTGGAACTGGCGAAGTTGCAACACCCGAAGATGCGCAAGAAGTTTGCGGTGCAATTCGTGAATGGGTAAAACAAACCCACGGCGATACAGCTGCTGAAAAGGTTCGCATTCTTTATGGTGGTTCTGTGAAGGCAAGCAATGTCGCTTCAATTATGGCCAAGCCAGATGTTGATGGCGCACTCATCGGTGGAGCCAGCCTCGACGCTGACGAATTCGTGGCAATTGCACGTTTTCGCCTACATCCAGCGGTATAAACCCCTTCTTTAAGTTATTTCAGGATAGGAAGGTAAGGTTCGCCCATGCTTATGGCCCTTGAAATCGCATTGATTGTGATCAGCATCTTATTAATCGTTCTTGTACTTCTTCATAAAGGACGCGGTGGCGGACTTTCAGACATGTTTGGTGGCGGAATCTCATCAACTATGGGTGGTTCAAGTGTGGCTGAACGTAACTTGAATCGCATCACTCTTATTCTGGCTATTTTTTGGGTTGCACTAATCGTTGCAACTGGACTTCAACTCGCTTAAGGAAAAACAATGGCAAGTGGTGCAGCAATTCGTGGTAGCCGTGTTGGCGCAGGTCCGCTGGGTGAATCCGAACGCGGTCAATCGATTTCAAAGGTTCGTGTTTCATACTGGTGTGTAGATGGGCACGAATCACGTGTTTCTTTTGCATACGATGTGGAAGAAGTTGCAATCCCGGAAATGTGGGATTGCCCAAAGTGCGGTTTGCCAGCAGGTAAAGACAAAGACAATCCGCCAATTGCTGCAAAGAATGAGCCTTACAAAACTCACTTAGCTTATGTAAAAGAACGCCGATCAGAATCTGAAAGTGCCGTTATTCTTTTCAAAGCACTTTCAAAACTTAAAGACGAACTAGGTGAGTAGTCGCCTTCCCGGGTTACAAGTTAAGCAACGCTTGCAGCAGCAGTTACTACTGCATCCACTGTTAAGCCCAATTCTTTAGCCAATACAGCCGGCGATGCGCTTGCGCCGAACGAATCAATTCCAATGATTTGACCATTCTTGCCAACATATTTGTGCCATAGAGCAGTAGCGCCAGCTTCAATCGCTACAACAGGAACATCGTTTGGCAAAACAGAATTTTTGTAATCCTCAGATTGCTCATCGAACCAACTCGTGCAAGGCATTGAAACCACACGGGCAGAGATCTTATGCTTTTCTAGCTCTGTCGCGGCTTCCATTGCTAGTGATACTTCTGAACCGGTTGCTAGCAGCACAACTTTTGGAGAAGCCACTTGATTGATTGCGTATGCACCTTTAGCAACTCCTGCGAGTGCATCTTGAGCAGATACCAAAATAGGAAGATCTTGTCGGCTCAAAGCCAGACCTGCGGCAGATTCACGGCGCAAAATTTCGTACCAAGCAGCAGCAGTTTCGTTGCCGTCTGCTGGTCGAACAACCGCAAAATTAGGAATCAATCGCAATGCAGACAGATGCTCAATCGGTTGATGAGTTGGGCCATCCTCGCCAAGTCCAATTGAATCGTGTGTCCACACATAAGTTGCTGGCAAGTTCATTAGAGCTGACAACCGCACCGCACCGCGCATGTAATCGCTGAAGACAAGGAAGGTGCCACCGTATGGGCGAAGACCAAAGAGTGCGAAGCCGTTCATAATTGCACCCATAGCGTGCTCACGAATACCGAAGTGCACATTTCTTCCGGCGTAGTTATTTGAAGAGAGGCTGTGATCGCCTTCGATAAGTGTGCCATTGCTACCACTTAAGTCTGCAGAACCGCCTAGTAGTAAATCTGAAACTTTAACTAAAGAATTCAAAACAGTTCCAGATGCAATACGAGTCGCAACCTTTTTACCTGTTTCCCAGGTTGGCAGAGCTTTCTTTACATCTTCAAGGTTGAGTTTTGAGTTGAATGCAACAAATTTCGCGTAGGACTCCTTTTCTGCATTCTTCCATTCATCAACTTTTTGATTCCATTCATTATGAATTGCGGTGCCGCGATTAGAAACTTCACGCGCTTTGGCTAAAGCCTCATCATCAATAAAGAAATCTATCTCAGGATCAATGCCCAAAACTTTCTTTGTAGCGGCAACTTCTTCGGCACCGAGTGCAGAACCGTGAGATTTTGCTGTGTTTTGAAGTTTCGGTGCTGGCCAAGCGATAGTTGATTCCATTTGAATCAAAGTTGGTTTTCCGTTGCGGGTTTTAGCGGATGCAATTGCAGCATCTAGAGTCTCAACATCTATGTCGCCGTTTGTAAGTTTCTTGACTTTTTCAACATTCCAACCATAGGAAACGTATCTGGCAGAAACATCTTCGGTGAAGGAGAGATCGGTAGCACCATCGATTGAAATCTTGTTGTCATCGTAAATCACAACAAGGTTGTCGAGCTTAAGGTGGCCAGCTAGAGAAGACGCTTCAGCGCTAACTCCTTCCTGAAGGCAGCCATCACCTGCTAAGCAATAAATGGTTGGGTCTACAAGGTTTGAAAACTTTTCGGAATTTATTTTGGCCTGTTCGTATTTTGACGCTAGAGCCAAGCCAACAGCATTAGCTACTCCTTGACCGAGTGGTCCGGTTGTAGTTTCAACACCAGGCGTATGGCCAAATTCAGGGTGCGCCGGGGTTTGACTGTGAGCCGTCCGGAAATTCTTGATGTCGTCAAGTGAAAGTGGGTAACCACTAAGGAAGAGTTGCAGATAAAGGGTGAGGCTTGAGTGTCCAACAGAAAGAACGAATCGGTCACGGCCTACCCAATTTGGGTCGGCAGGATCGTGGCGAAGGTGCTTTTGAAAGAGTAGATAAGCGCAAGGCGCTAGTGACATTGCGGTGCCTGGGTGTCCGTTGCCAACTTTTTGGACTGCATCTGCAGCCAAGGCTCGAGTCATTGCCACAGCACGGTCGTCGAGGGCATTCCAAGTGAAATCAGTCATTTTTATCCTTCAAAGAGTGGTTGGAGTTTACCGAGCCTTTGTTCATCCAATTGGGAGACACAGGCGTATTCTTGGAGGCGTATTTCAAGTTTTGGAGATTGATGCAAACAAATAGAGCCACCATTGGAGACTTTGTTGCACTCACCAAACCAAGAATCATTGAGCTGCTTCTTGTAACAACAATTCCCACAATGGTTTTTGCTGCTCATGGTTGGCCAAAACTAGATGTCGCCATTTTCACCTTTATTGGTGGTTCGCTAGCAGCGGCTGGCGCAAATGTTCTTAATTGCTATTTGGACGCCGACATTGATGTTCTAATGGCTCGAACGGCTAAGAGGGCGACAGCTCAAGGAAAGATTTCCCCGCGAACAACTTTGATTTATGGATTAGTGCTTTCAAGTCTTTCAATCATCGTCCTTAGAGTTACTACGAACTCACTTGCAGCAGGTCTTGCTGCGTTGGCGATCATTTTTTATGTAGGCGTATATACGCTATTGCTTAAACGTCGTACGGCTCAAAACATTGTCTGGGGTGGCATAGCTGGATGCTTCCCAGTAGTAATCGGATGGAGTGCGGTAACAGGAGATTTAACTTGGGAACCAATCATGTTGTTCTTAGTAGTTTTCTTCTGGACTCCACCACATTATTGGCCACTCTCGATGCGTTTCAGAGATGAATACGAAGCGGCACAAGTGCCGATGCTTCCTGT
>JBDKLK010000030.1:0-11902 GCA_039795655.1 Actinomycetota bacterium | reverse complement strand
CAGAACGTTTAGGGATAAAGTTTTCTCGACATAAAAAAGCGCAAGCATTTGTGGCAGAAGGAAGATTTGCAAACGATCGCGTGATTCTAGTTTTCCCACAAACTTATATGAACCAATCTGGCGCTGCGGTTAAAGCGCTGATGAACTTTTACAAAATCGAGGTTGATCACTTAATCGTTTTGCACGACGAACTCGATATTGATTTCGCATCTATTCGTATGAAACTCGGTGGTGGCGACAATGGTCACAACGGCTTGCGAAGCATTCGTTCTGCATCCGGTACAGGGGATTGGTTGCGAGTTCGCCTAGGGATTGGTCGCCCGCCTGGCCAGATGGATCCAGCTTCTTATGTTTTAAAAGCCTTTGGAAGTGCCGATCAAAAAGAGTTGGCAGTATTTAATGAAGAAGTTTGCGATGCACTTGAAGTGTTAATCACAAAAGGTCTAGATGAAGCACAGAATAGGTACAACAAATGAACGATCATGAATTAGCACTAGAAATCGCAATCAAAGCTGGCGAAATCGTCATGGAAATACGTGATGCTGCAAACATCGACCCTAAGGATGACACTGCTGCAAAGCAGTTGGCAGTCACAGCTGACTTAACTTCAAATGACTATTTACTTGAACAACTAGCAGCTCATCGCCCAGAGGATGCAGTTCTCTCTGAAGAATCTGCTGATTCAAATGACAGATTAGCGCAAGACCGAGTTTGGATTATTGATCCGGTTGATGGCACCTACGAATATGCGCGGTCACTTCCAGAATGCGCAATTCACGTTGCACTTTGGAGTTCATCGCAAAAGAAAATGCTTGCCGGAGCAGTTGTTTTGCCAGAACATAAATTTGCTTGGACAACCACAGAAGTCAAAGAAGTAAAAGTTCGCGAAGGTGGAGCGCATCCATTTGTGATTATTGCGTCACCTCGTGAAAGCAAAGAATTGCTTGCACTTTTGAAGCAAGGTTTGATTCCAAAAGTTACCGCCCTGGGTTACACAGGTGTTGAAATCGACAACTGCGGATCTGTAGGTGGCAAAGTTGATCGGGTCCTAACTGGTCGCGCAGACCTTTATGTAAGTAGTGCAGGTTTTAACGAGTGGGATTCAGCTGCTCCAACTGCGATTGGTTTACATCAAGGATTAGTAATTTCTGACATGGAAGGCCGGGATTTGGTGTTTAATCAAATGCCGCCTAAGACTGCGTCCTATGTGGCGACTTGGCCGCATCATCAAGCGATGGTGCTTGAGGTCTTGAAGAATCGGTAGGAACTAATGGATAAGAATTTGTCGGGACTCCTGACAAGTCTCTCTTCCATACCTTCATGGCAGGATGCCACAAAACAAATACTGCAGGTGCCTGAAGGCGAAGTCTCTGGGCCGCGCGCGATTCGTGCATCTTTAGTCGCTGACTTGGCTCAAGGCCGAAGTGTTTTAGCTATTACCGCTACCAGTCGCGAAGCAGAAGAATTGGTCAGCGAACTTTCATCCTGGATCGGCTCGGATTCGGTTAGTGAGTTTGTTCCGTGGGAAACCCTGCCGCACGAACGTTTGTCTCCGTCTACCGATGCAATTGGAAGACGGCTTGCGGTTCTGCGTCGTTTAGTGCACGCAAAAAAAGATAAACAACCTGAATTGAAAGTTGTTGTTGCATCTGTACGTGCGGTCTTGCAGCCTCTAATTAAGGGTCTTGCAGATATTGAGCCGGTGGCACTAAGTGCAAAAGATGAAATTGAGATTTCTGAATTAGCTACTCGTTTGTTTAACGCTGGATATCAAAAAGTCGATTTGGTTGAAAAACGAGGTGAATATGCAGTTCGAGGTGGACTTGTAGATGTTTTCCCACCGGCCGAGGAGCATCCACTCCGTATTGAATTTTTCGGGGATGAAGTAGAAGAGATTCGCTATTTCTCAATTTCTGATCAGAGGTCTTTAGGTAATAGCGAGCAAGGTTTATTTGCGCCACCTTGTCGAGAATTGTTGATTACAGAAGATGTGAAATCGCGCGCTGAAAAACTGCATCTTCAATACCCAGAACTTGCAGAAGTTTTCGAGAAAGTTTCGCAAGGCATTTATGTCGAAGGAATTGAATCATTGAGTCCAGTTTTGGCGCAAGGTTTAGAAACTTTGATAGATGTGATGCCAAACGGCTCACTGATTATTGGTTGCGACCCTGAGCGAATTAGGACTCGCACCCACGATTTAGTAGCTACGAGCCAAGAATTTCTAGAAGCATCCTGGCTGAATGCAGCAGCGGGAAACAAAACTCCTATTGATTTAGGTGAAACCAGCTATCGAGATTTAGCACAACTACGTGAAATTGCAAAAAGCCGCAAAATCAATTGGTGGGGGCTTTCTCCTTTTTCTGGTGACGATGAAATTTCTGAAGTGGTGAATATAGCCATTGATTTAGTGCCAAACTATCGTGGAAATTTCGAAGATTTTGTTAGTGATATTCAGAAAAAGATTAAAAGCAAAATTCCTGTACTGATTTCGGCTCAAGGTCACGGTTCTGCAAAACGCATTGTTGAGTCTCTTAGCTCAAAAGATGTTGTAGCTCGATTAGTTGAGTCCACTGACTCCTTAAGTCCTAATTTGGTTCAAGTTATTCAAGCAAATCAGATACACGGTTTTTCTTGTGAGAAATTCTTCTATGTAACCGAAGAAGATATTTCTGGTCAGCATGGGTCAATGCGCGATCTGGTGAAAATGCCAACTCGTCGAAAGCGTTCAATTGATCCGCTGACTTTGAAAGTTGGAGATTTCATTGTTCACGAACAACATGGTGTTGGCCGCTACTTGCGAATGGAACAACGTACCATCGGAAAATCCACCCGCGAATATTTAGTTATTGAGTATGCGGCGGCGAAAAAGAATCAGCCGGTGGATCAGCTCTATGTTCCAAGCGAACAACTGGACCTAATTACGAGGTACGTTGGCGGTGAAACCCCAACTTTGCATCGTCTTGGGGGATCTGATTGGGAGCAAACAAAGTCGCGTGCCCGCAAAGCAGTCCGCCAGATTGCACACGAATTAATCAAACTTTATGCTGCTAGAAATGCAGCAGTTGGATACGCGTTTTCTCCTGACACTATTTGGCAAAAAGAACTTGAGGACGCATTCGCTTACAACGAGACACCAGATCAATTAACTGTGATTGAAGAAGTTAAGCGCGATATGGAAAGAACCGTTCCGATGGATCGAGTTGTATGCGGCGATGTGGGCTATGGAAAAACTGAAATTGCTGTCCGTGCCGCATTCAAAGCTGTGCAGGATGGCAAGCAGGTTGCAATTCTTGTTCCGACCACTTTGTTAGTGCAACAACACTTCAATACTTTTAAAGATCGATACGCGCAGTTCCCAATAAAACTTGCAGCGCTATCGCGATTCCAATCAGATAGTGAAATCAAAAAGACACTTGAAGATATGACTTCTGGGGCTGTAGATATTGTGATTGGTACCCATCGATTGTTCAGCAAAGATGTGCGCTTTAAAGATCTCGGTTTAGTTGTAGTCGATGAGGAACAGAGATTTGGTGTTGAACATAAAGAACATCTGAAAGCTATTCGCACAAACGTCGATGTTTTGACGATGTCAGCTACTCCGATTCCTCGAACCCTTGAAATGAGTTTGACTGGAATCCGCGAGATGTCGACCATCACAACGCCACCGGAACAACGCCATCCGATTTTGACTTTTGTTGGCCAATACGACAATAAGCAAGTTGCGGCTGCTATTCGCCGCGAGTTGTTGCGCGATGGTCAGGTTTTCTATGTACACAATCGTGTTAATAGCATCCAGACTGCTGCCACAAAACTTCAAGAGTTGGTTCCAGAGGCTCGCATTGCCATCGCACACGGCCAGATGAATGAGCATCAACTTGAACAAATCATTATTGATTTTTGGGAAAAGAAATTTGATGTTTTGATTTCAACCACAATTGTTGAAAGTGGACTAGATATTCCTAACGCAAATACTTTGATTATTGAACGCGCAGACAATTTCGGATTGTCACAACTTCATCAGTTACGAGGTCGAGTTGGTCGGGGACGAGAACGTGCTTATGCATACTTCTTGTATCCACCAGAGAAGCCATTGACTGAAACCGCTCACGAGAGATTGACCACAATTGCACAACACACAGACCTTGGAAGCGGTATGCAAGTTGCGATGAAAGATTTGGAAATCCGCGGAGCAGGCAATTTGTTAGGTGGTGAGCAAAGCGGTCACATCGCAGAAGTTGGTTTCGATCTTTACGTGCGACTAGTTGGTGAAGCACTAAAAGAATTTAAAGGCGAAACTTCCGAAGCTAATGAAGAAATGCGAGTTGAATTACCGCTCACTGCATATTTGCCGCATGACTATGTGCCAGCTGAAAGACTCCGCCTTGAAATGTATAAGCGGATTGCGGCTTGCCAGACCGAGGTGGATATCGCAGAAGTTGAGGCGGAAATCGTCGACCGTTACGGCGCTATGCCGAAACCAGTCCACACTTTGATGTCCGTTGCCAGACTCCGTCTGGTAGCCAAAGCTGCGGGCATCAAAGAAATTGTGGCTGGTGCGCAAAGTGTTCGATTTGGCGGGATAGTCCTGCCTGAGAGCAAGCAACTGCGCGTTTCTAGACTTTACCCTAGTACGGTCATCAAATCGGCCACTGAATCAATTTCAGTACCGAAACCTGATGGGCAGTCTGATTCAGAATTATTGGAATGGACTAGCAACGTTATCAATGTGTTTACGGCAAGTATTGTGTAGGAGTTCGTGGGAATTATGGTCAAGAAGTTTTTTCTCGGTTTAGTAATGATGTTGACAGCGTCTTTGACATTGTCGTCATGTGCTCAAGTTGAGAATGCTGGAGCGGCAGCAATTGTTGAAGGCAAAGAGATTTCTATTTCAACCGTCACTCAGCAGTACCAAGAAATCATCACCGATCTTGATGGTGGCTTGAAGCCAGGAACCGATAAATCAATGACCCGCGCAATTGTCGGCGCGTACATCGTGAACGAACTTGTTGCATTAGCTGCAAGAGAACTTGGTGTTGAAGTAAGCGAAGCGACTGCCCAAGCTATGGAAAGAAATTACATTTCTTCATTTGGCGGTAGAAAAGAATTTATCAAAACTGCAGCTGGCAGTGGTATCGCTCGCTCGGCAATCCGCCAGAATGTTTACACCAGCGCAAACTTCGAAGCTATCGGATTGGCACTCGATCCAACAGGCGACACAAATACCCAATCTGACGCTGCCATCAGTTTCTTGCTTGATTACCTAAAGCATGTGGAAATTGAAGTTAACCCACGATTTGGTGAATGGAATGCCCAAACTTTTGCACTTGTGAATACTGCTTCTGAAGCCACAATCACTTGGAAGCAATTAAAGCTAGTTTTGGCAAAGTAAAACTTAGTTGAGTTACTCAATGGCCAACGAAGGACTTATCCGATTACGCGAAGTAATGGATCAACTTCGTAGTCCTGGCGGTTGCCCTTGGGATGCAGAGCAAACTCATGAATCATTGATTAAGTATTTAATCGAAGAAACTTACGAAACGATTGATGCGATTGATTCGAAAGATCGCAATCATATGGTTGAAGAACTTGGTGACCTTTTGCTCCAAGTGTTTTTCCACGCCCGCATAGGTGAAGAGAACCAAGAATCACCGTTTGATATTGATGATGTGGCGACCGCGATCTCCAACAAACTCATAAGAAGACATCCACACGTTTTCCCTGATGAGAATGGCAAACTTGTTTCAGCGCCAGACGCGGCATTTGTCGAACAAAATTGGCAAGCTTTGAAGAATGCAGAAAAAGCTCGCAACAGCGTGACCGATGGCGTTCCGGTATCAATGCCACCGCTAACACAAGTCTCAAAACTGGTTACTCGGTTGATAAATGACAATCAAGACATCCCAATTGATCCGCTTATTACTTCAAAGGCAGAAAATCTGAATTTGAGTCCGGAAGAATCAGCCGAATTGATTGTGGTTTTGATTGCCCAGATGCAAAGCGCTGGAATTGATGTGGAAAAGCAGATGCGTGAGGTAGTAAGTGACCTTCGCGCTCGGATTCAGGCTCAAGAACTGTCCAATTAGGCTCGGGGTAAACTCCGCCCGTCCCTATTTTGATGAATTGGAGCCCCCACTGTGGCCACGATTGAAGATGTATACGCCCGCGAAATTCTTGATTCCCGCGGAAATCCAACTGTTGAAGTTGAAGTAATTCTTGACGATTTCACAATCGCTCGCGCCGCTGTTCCTTCAGGTGCTTCGACTGGTGCTTTTGAGGCCAACGAACGCCGCGATGGCGGAGACCGTTACCTTGGCAAAGGTGTTGAAGATGCAGTAACTGCAGTCATCGAAGAAATCGCACATGAAGTGCACGGTTTCCCAGCAGATGACCAACGCCTTATCGACCAAACAATGATCGACCTAGATGGCACTCCAAACAAGTCACGTCTTGGCGCTAACGCAATCCTTGGTGTTTCACTTGCAGTCGCTAAAGCTGCAGCTGACAGTGCAGGGCTTGCATTATTCCGTTACGTTGGCGGTCCAAACGCACACACTCTTCCAGTTCCAATGATGAACATCCTTAATGGTGGCGCACATGCTGATACCGGTGTGGACATCCAAGAATTTATGATCGCTCCAATTGGCGCTCCAACTTTCAAAGAAGCGCTACGCCAAGGCACAGAGGTTTACCACTCACTTAAATCAGTTCTCAAAAAAGAAGGTTTTGCAACTGGTCTAGGAGACGAAGGTGGCTTCGCACCAAATCTTGCAAACAACCGTGCAGCTCTTGAACTAATTGCAGTTGCAGTTGAAAAGACTGGTTTGAAACTAGGAACTGACATTGCTCTTGCGCTAGACGTAGCAGCGACTGAATTCTTCAAAGATGGCAAATACTCATTTGAAGGCAAGCAAGCAACTGCTGCTGAAATGGTTGATTACTACGCGTCTCTAGTAGCTGACTTCCCAATGGTTTCAATTGAAGACCCAATGTCTGAAGAAGACTGGGATGGTTGGAACTTAATTACTCAAAAGCTAGGTCAAAATGTTCAGCTTGTTGGCGACGACTTGTTTGTAACAAACCCAGAACGTCTTGCACGCGGTATCGAATCAGGCACTGCAAACGCATTGCTTGTTAAGGTTAATCAAATCGGTACTTTGACCGAAACTCTTGATGCAGTTCAAATGGCGCACCGCGCTGGTTACCGCAGCATGATGAGCCACCGCTCAGGTGAAACCGAAGACACCACCATTGCAGATTTGGCTGTTGCAACAGACTGTGGCCAAATTAAGACCGGCGCACCAGCTCGTTCTGAACGCGTTGCTAAGTACAACCAGCTACTTCGCATCGAAGAAGAACTTGATGATGCAGCTGTTTACGCTGGCGCGACTTCCTTCCCACGCTTCAAGCGCTAAATCCTGCACAATAACCACATGATTAAACGGAGACCAGCAAGCCAGAATTCTGGCGAACCTGGTCTCCGTACTTATTTCAACGGAAAATCTGTTTTGCTTTTTGGCCTGACAATTCTTCTTGTAGTATCAACCGCAATCCCTTTAAAAACTTTTCTAGATCAAAAATCCAGAATCGATGATCTGCAGGCAACTGCAAGCAGAAACGAAGCAAGGATCGCAGAGTTGCAGAAACAGGTTGATCGTTGGCAAGACCCGGCATATGTGAAAGCGCAAGCCCGTAACCGCTTGCACTACGTAATGCCAAATGAAGTTGGGTATATTGTTCTTGAAGCAGACGATGCTGAAGCAGTAATTCTTCATCAGACAAACGATGTTGGTGTACGTCCAGCTTGGTATCGAGCACTCTGGACTTCTATCAGTGACGCCGCCGATACAGCGCCACCTTTGTTAGAAGAAGTTAGCGCAAAATAAATGACTGTTGAAAAGCGCGACTTCGATGCGATGTGCGAACAATTGGGACGTGAAGTTCGCGGAGTTGTAGAAGTTGCTCACCGCTGCAATTGCGGTAATCCAGATGTGGTTAAGACTTTGCCACGACTTGAAAATGGAACTCCATTTCCAACAACTTACTACGTTACTTGTCCTCGTCTGACGAGCCGAATTGGCACATTAGAAGCAAATGGCGTTATGAAAGATCTTGAAGAAAAACTAAATGGAGATATTGATCTTCAAAAACAATATTTGTCCGCTCATAATTCCTACCTTGCAGATCGTGCAGAACTCGGTGATGTTGAAGAGATTGCAGATATTTCTGCGGGTGGAATGCCAACACGGGTTAAATGTTTGCATGTGCTAATCGGTCACTCGCTTGCCAAAGGACCTGGAGTAAATCCAATCGGAGATATGGCGTTAGGGATGTTGGAAGAGTGGGGAGATTCCACTTGTGTAACTGGGGAAGAAACTAAATGACAAATATCGCCGCTATCGATTGTGGAACAAACTCAATCCGTCTGTTGATTTCAAAAGTAGAAGATGATGGTTCGCTGAGTGAGATTACTCGCCGCATGATTATTGTGCGGCTAGGCGAAGGTGTCGATGCGACTGGAAAATTCAGTGAAGCTGCACTAGCCCGAGTTTTTGTGGCTTGTGATGAGTATGCCCAGTTGATTAAGACCTACCAAGTCGAACACATCCGTTTCATTGCAACTTCAGCTACTCGCGATGTCTCGAATCGTGAAGAGTTCGCAAACGGAGTTCGTTCACGACTGAATTGTGAACTAGAAGTAATTAGCGGTGATACCGAAGCTGAATTGTCATTTGCAGGAGCAATTGAGGAGTTGGCACAAAATCTCACTGGTCCTTATCTAGTTCTAGATATTGGTGGTGGCTCAACCGAATTTGTTCTGGGAACATCTAAACCTGAATATGCAAAATCTGTGAATATTGGATGCGTTCGCATGACCGAGCGTCATTTGAATCAAGATCCTCCGAGCAACGAAGCGGTCGAAAGTGCAATCAAGGATATAGATGATGCAATCGAACTTGCCGCCAAAACTGTGCCACTAGATAAAGCAGTAACCGTTATAGGTCTAGCAGGCTCTGTCACAACAGTGGCCGCAATGGCACTCGGACTAGACAAGTATGACCGAAACGCAATTCACGCCTGCGTAGTCTCAAAAGATTCAGTTGCAAAATGCGCTGAGCGCTTGTTGCAGATGACACGTGAACAACGAGCCGCTTTGCCTTACATGCACCCGGGTCGTGTCGACGTGATTGGAGCCGGCGCTCTGGTACTTGATCGAATCGTAAAGAAACTAAATGTTGATTCCATCGTGGTTAGTGAGCATGACATTCTCGATGGAATTGCATTGAGTATCGCAGCGAAAATTAAAGCTTAGATTTCTGGCAAATAAAAACCAGTATGGGCGTGGCAGTCATACCCATTCGGGTTCTTGATTAAGTACTTTTGATGGTATTCCTCTGCCGGCCAGTACTTGTGTGCTGCTGCAGATTCGATTTGAGTGGTGATTGAGCCGATGCCATTTTTCTCAAGAACTTCACCAAACTGATTTGCGGTTTTTTCACACTCGGTAGCTTGTTCATCATCTGTCCAAAGCAAGGCACTTCGATATTGAGCTCCGATGTCGCCACCTTGGCGTTCTCCTTGCGTTGGATCGTGGTTTTCCCAAAATACTTTCAAAACTTCTCGAGTAGAAATTACGTCGCTTTCATAAACTACTTTGACGATTTCAATATGATTTGTGCCACCAGCGCAAATAACTGGATAAGTTGGATTTTCGGTATGGCCGCCTTGGTAACCAACCGAAGTTTCGATAACTCCTGGCAATGACCAGAACTTCTTCTCGGCTCCCCAAAAGCAGCCCATTCCAAGATAAATAGTTTTTTGCATCATTCACTCTCCGATGGGTTTACTTTATTCAGAGTTTCCTTGGTTCGCAGAACTAGAAATACTGCACTTGCTGCAATTATGCCGCCAGTTATGAAAGGAACTTCGAAAGCGCTCTGTTCACCGTAGTTTCTAGAAGCAAAATCCAACAACCAGCCGCCGAAGATTGGACCGAAGATTCCACCTAAATCAGATGACATTTGGTATGCAGAAATAACCGGGCCGCGTGGTTGACCTGCAGTTGCATCACCAAGCAATGCAGGAGTAGCAGAGGACAAGAACGCGCCAGCAACACCTAAAACAAACATCGCGATTAGGTATGCGCTGATGTTTTCAATTCCACCCATCATGATCATGCCAAAACCTGAAAGCAAAGTTCCGAGAATCAACACAGGTTTGCGGCCAATTGAATCCGCCCAATGTCCGGCGCGAGAGAGGAAAATGAATTGACCGATAGCACTGAAAAGAAAACCTGTACTAGCCAAACTAACTTGACTGCCTAGCGCCTCAACTACGAAAAGCGGCGCAATTGCATTCAAGATTCCCATTCGCACAAATCCGTTTGTGAAATTAACACCAACCGCTGCTGCATATGCGCGATTTGAAAATGCTCGCCACACATCAGTCCAGTTTCCTGCTTCGCTAGTTGTGGCAACGCTTTCAGTCAGGTGTGCATTGCGAAGAGTTATCCAAGAAACCAAACTCGCAAAAACTAAAGTAACTGCATAAACAAAGAATGGTGCTCGCAACGAGATTGCAGCGAACAAACCACCAACTGCAGGGCCAGCTAACCCGCCTAACAAGAAGCCGCCAGACCAAGCACTAGATGCTCTTCCACGCAATCCTGGATCTACAACGCGAATGATTACCGCCATAGATGCGATTGAGAAAGCAACGCTGCCAAGACCACCAAGTCCGCGCAAAACCAGAAGTTGCCAAAAATTCTGAGAAAGACCGGCAGTGAATGAACTAATGGAAACAATCGCTAAACCAAAACTCAAAGTTCGGCGCTCACCGATTAAGTCAACAAACTTTCCGGCTAGTGGGGCTCCTGCTAATCGCATACCCGCAAAAACTGAAACCACTGAACTTGCAGCGAATGCACTTACCCCGAATTCGCGTGCAAAAGCTGGGATGACCGGTGCAACAATTCCGAACCCAAGGGCAACACAAAATGCAACCATACTTACAGAAGTAACTTCGATTGGTAATTCGCGTAAAAGTGGAACGCGACTTCTCAGATACTCAAGTGGGTTAGACATTATTGATTTTGGACATCAACCAAAACAACGTTGGCGATTCGGCCATTTGGAAGTTCGTAACTAACTTCATCACCGATTCTTTTGCCCATTAATGCCAAGCCGAGAGGTGAGGTCGGGCTAAGCACACTAAATTCTGAGTGCGCTGCTTCAGCTGCTGCACCGATTAAGTAAGTCTCGGTATCGTCTTTCGCAAACTCGATAGTGACCAAGCGCCCAACATGCACTTCGCCGTCTGGCGCATCGGGTGTGCCGATTTTTGAGTGCAATAGAAGATGTTCAAGGTGGGCGATGCGACCTTCGTTCTTACCTTGCTCTTCGCGAGCAGCGTGATAGCCGCCGTTTTCTTTCAAGTCGCCTTCTTCGCGAGCTTCAGTAATGCGCTTGGTGATTTCGTCGCGAATCACGCCTTTGCGTTCTTCAAGTTCTGCTTGCAGGCGATCAAAAGCGGCTTGGGTTAGCCAGGTGGTGTGTTCAGTCATTGAAACTCCTTGAACTTCAGGGCGTAAAGGTAGCAACCGCTACTTGGCGAGCTGCCAGGGAGCGAAAAGGGGGACATCCTGCGCAGGAGGTAAGAGTCCAGGTCGGAAATGCGACCCGAGAAGGGCAGACTCATTGAGTTCACAGGTCGGCTCTAGCACCGCATAAGCACTACTTAAAGTGTTTAGAGTATGGGTGAATTGCTGCGGAGTGGCAGAGTTAGATGTTTTAAAGACAGCGAATCCGACATCAAACTGATCGCTATCTTGCGCTTTCAAAACGCAAAAAACTTCCTTGCCAGACTTTTGATACACCTGCCAAGTTATCTGCACTTGAGAATCAGA
>JBDKLK010000029.1:0-12356 GCA_039795655.1 Actinomycetota bacterium | reverse complement strand
TTCAAATCAACAAGTCGCTTCATTACGAATGGCTTGAACAATTCAAGTGCCATTTGTTTTGGAAGACCACATTGGTGAAGTTTCAGCTGTGGACCAACAACGATAACTGAACGGCCTGAGTAGTCAACGCGCTTACCCAAAAGGTTTTGACGGAAGCGACCTTGCTTACCCTTAAGCAAATCAGAAAGTGATTTCAACGGACGGTTTCCGCCAGTGCCAGTTACTGCACGACCACGGCGACCGTTTGCAAACAATGCGTCAACAGATTCTTGAAGCATACGCTTTTCGTTGTTAACGATAATTTCTGGTGCATTCAAATCAAGCAAACGCTTTAGACGAATGTTGCGGTTGATAACGCGACGGTACAAATCGTTTAGATCTGAAGTTGCGAAACGTCCACCATCTAGTTGAACCATCGGACGTAGGTCTGGTGGCATAACTGGAACTGCATCTAGCACCATTGATTTTGGTTTGTTTGTTGTCTTTGTGAAAGAACGAACAATTGCCAAACGCTTCAATGCACGAGTCTTCTTTTGACCCTTTGCAGTTACAACGATTTCCTTTAGACGAGCTTCCTCTTCGAATAGATCGAATGATTCAAGACGACTCTGGATTGCAGCAGCACCCATGCCACCGGTGAACCAGTTGCCGTATTCGCTACGCATTGCAAGGTAAAGAGCGTTGTCACCTTCAAGATCTTGAATCTTCAAATTCTTGAAGCGATCAAAGATTTTTTGTAGGCGATCGATTTCTGCATCGCGAGTCTTGCGAGTTAATGCCATATCGCGTTCACCAGAATCGCGAACTTTGCGCTTAACGTCGCTCTTTGCACCTTCAGCTTCGAGTTCAGCAAGATCTGCTTCCATCTTTTCGCTGCGTGCTGCGATTTCTGAATCACGCTTTTCTTCCAAACGCTTTACGCGCTTGCCAAGTTCTGCTTCAAGACGTGGAAGGTTTTCGTGACGTCCATCAACATCAACATGGGTAACCATGAATGCTGCGAAGTAGATAACTTTTTCCAAGTCTTTTGGAGCGATATCTAGCAAGTAACCCAAACGGCTAGGAACACCTTTGAAGTACCAGATGTGAGTTACAGGAGCTGCAAGTTCGATGTGACCCATGCGATCGCGACGAACTTTTGAACGAGTAACTTCAACACCACAACGTTCACAGACGATGCCCTTGAAACGTACGCGCTTGTACTTACCGCAGTTACATTCCCAGTCCTTTGTAGGTCCGAAAATCTTTTCACAGAACAAGCCGTCTTTCTCTGGCTTCAATGTGCGGTAGTTGATGGTCTCAGGCTTCTTTACTTCACCACATGACCATTCGCGAATGTCTTCTGCACTAGCAAGTCGAATGTCAACCTTGGCTGCGCCTTCATCTTTGATTTGATCCATAATAAATATCCTCTAGATTTCTTCGACGCTGCTAGGTTCTGGACGAGAAAGATTGATTCCCAATGTTTCTGCCAGTTGTTCGTTATCTTCGTTGTTCTCACGCATTTCGATAGCTTCGCCATCTTTCGAAAGAACTTCAACGTTTAGGCAAAGGCTGCGCATTTCTTTAATAAGCACGCGGAATGATTCCGGAATGCTTGGTTCAGGAATGTTTTCACCCTTAACGATTGCTTCGTAAACCTTCACGCGACCGTGAACATCGTCAGACTTGATAGTCAACAATTCTTGAAGTGCGTAGGAAGCACCATAAGCTTCAAGAGCCCAAACTTCCATTTCACCAAAGCGCTGACCACCGAACTGAGCCTTACCGCCAAGTGGTTGTTGAGTAACCATTGAGTAAGGACCGGTTGAACGAGCGTGCATCTTGTCATCAACCAAGTGGTGAAGTTTCAAGATGTACTTGTAACCAACTGTGATGTAGCCAGGGAATGGCTCGCCACTACGTCCGTCAAACAACATTGCTTTACCGTCATCATTGATGATGCGCTCACCACTTGCTGAAGGCAAAGTTGAGCGAAGAAGTGCAGTAACTTCAGATTCTTTCGCACCATCGAAAACCGGTGTTGCGATCTTGGTTCCTGGTGCACCTTGATGATGCTTCTCTTGAACATACTTTTCAGTTTCAGGAGTAACAGTCCAACCAGTGTTTGCAACCCAACCCAAGTGAGTTTCAAGAATCTGACCGATGTTCATACGGCTTGGCACACCAAGTGGATTCAAAATGATGTCAACCGGTGTTCCGTCAGCCAAGAATGGCATGTCTTCAACTGGAAGAATCTTTGAAATAACACCCTTGTTACCGTGGCGACCAGCAAGCTTGTCACCTTCAGTGATCTTGCGCTTCTGAGCGATGTAAACACGAACAAGTTGGTTAACTTGTGATGGCAATTCGTCGCCTTCATTAACGTCAAAAACTTTAACGTCAATAACAACGCCTGATTCACCGTGTGGAACCTTCAATGAAGTATCGCGAACTTCGCGAGCTTTTTCACCGAAGATTGCACGAAGCAAACGTTCTTCAGGAGTTAGTTCAGATTCACCCTTTGGTGTGATCTTTCCAACGAGGATGTCGCCAGGGTTAACTTCAGCACCAACGAAAATGATTCCGCGTTCGTCAAGTTTTGCAAGGTTTGCTTCACTAACGTTTGGAAGATCGCGAGTGATTTCTTCAACACCCAACTTAATTTCACGTGCATCGATTTCGTATTCTTCAATGTGAATTGAAGTAAGTACGTCATCTTGAACTAGACGTTGTGAAAGGATGATCGCGTCTTCGTAGTTGTGACCTTCCCAAGGCATAAACGCAACAAGCAAGTTGCGGCCAAGTGCAAGTTCACCGTTGTTAGTTGCAGGACCATCAGCAATGATGTCTTGCGCTTCTACACGGCTACCAACTTCAACCAAAGGAGTTTGGTTTACGCAAGTTCCCTGGTTAGAGCGCTTGAATTTTGAAAGTGGGTAGTAAGAGTAAGTTGCATCATCATTCATAACGGTGATGTTGTCTGCAGTTACTTCGTGAACAACACCAGCTTTTGCTGAGATAACAACGTCACTTGCGTCACGAGCTGCACGCTTTTCCATACCGGTTCCAACAAGTGGAGCTTCGGTACGAACTAGTGGCACAGCCTGACGTTGCATGTTTGCACCCATCAATGCGCGGTTTGCGTCATCGTGTTCCAAGAATGGAATCATTGCTGTTGCAACAGAAACCATCTGCTTTGGAGAAACGTCCATGAAGTCAACGCGGTCTTTAGTGACGTTGTCCACTTCACCACCACGAGTACGAACAAGAATCAAATCGTTTTCGAATTCGCTCTTGTCGTTAAGTGGTGTGTTTGCCTGTGCAATAACGTAGTTTTCTTCGTCATCTGCAGTTAGGTAAGAAATTTCATCGGTAACTTTTCCGTTTACAACTTTGCGGAACGGTGTTTGGATGAAACCAAATTCGTTAACGCTTGCGAAAGTTGCAAGTGAGCCAATCAAACCAATGTTTGGACCTTCAGGAGTTTCGATCGGGCACATACGTCCGTAGTGAGACGGGTGAACGTCACGAACTTCTGAGCCAGCGCGTTCGCGTGAAAGGCCGCCAGGTCCAAGCGCTGATAGACGGCGCTTGTGGGTCAAACCAGAAAGTGAGTTGGTTTGGTCCATGAACTGTGAAAGTTGTGATGTCTGGAAGAACTCTTTGATCGAAGCAACTAGCGGACGGATGTTCACCAATGTGGTTGGTGTAATCGCTTCTGCTTCTTGAGTTGTCATACGTTCGCGAACAACACGTTCCATACGCAACAAACCGGTGCGAACCTGATTTTGAATCAGTTCACCAACAGTGCGAAGGCGACGGTTACCCAAGTGATCGATTTCATCTAGTTCAACTTGGATTTCACCAGTTGCAGATGTCATCTTCTTGTGGTTTGCGTGCAAACGAACAAGGTATTCGATTGTGAACGCAAGATCTTCGATTGTAAGAACTTGTTGGTCAAGGGGGGTGGTCAAACCAAGCTTCTTGTTGATCTTGTGACGACCAACTTTTGCCAAGTCGTAACGCTTTGGATTGAAGTAGAAGTTGTCGAGCAACTGACGAGCTGCTTCAACTGTTGGTGGTTCACCAGGACGTAGCTTGCGGTAGATATCTAGCAATGCATTGTCTTGAGTTTGGTTAGTTTCTTTATCCAAGTTTTCAAGCAAGATTGGGTATTGCGCAAAGCGCTCACGAATTTGTTCTGCAGTTAGACCGAGCGCTTTGAAGATTACAGCGAAGTTCTGCTTCTTCTTGCGATCAACTTTGACGCTAACTACATCTTTGCTGTCGATGCTGAATTCAAGCCAAGCACCACGGTTTGGAATAACTTGGGCGATCAATTCACCTTCGTCAGAACCAGTTTCTTTTTCGCGCTTGAAATAAACACCCGGTGAACGAACGAGCTGCGAAACAACAACGCGCTCAGTTCCGTTAATAATGAAAGTACCCTGCGGAGTCATGATTGGGAAATCGCCCAAGAAGATAGTTTGCTTCTTGATTTCATAAGTCTTGTGGTTCATGAATTCAGCAGAAACGAACAATGGTTGAGAGTAAGTCTTGTCTTTTTCTTTGCTCTCTTCGATTGTGTACTTAGGTGGATAAAATTCCAAGTCAACGAAACGAAGTGATTTCTTGTCTTCGATAAGTGGGTTATCTTCAATCGGACTTACTTCATTGAAGATTTCTTCAAGGCCAGAGATTTCTGGAACAACGCGACCTTCGGCTTTTGCAGCCTTGACGCGTGCTTTCCAATCGTCGTTGCCGATAAGCCAATCAAAAGATTCGCGCTGCAACGCTAGAAGATTTGGAACCTCAAGTGGTTCGTTAATTTTTGAAAACGAGATACGTTCTGAACTCTTATCAGAGGGGCGCAAAGCCACTGTGATCCTTCCGCTGGGTGGGCGTTTTTTGCGCACGCAAAAACGACCGTGTCAAACGGCGGTCAGATTTTGGGTAGCGCAACGCGGCACTGTACCCGAACGGCACGCGCCTGTCTAACTCGAGAAGGCTCATAATCGGCTCTTCCCCGCTCCATCCCGGACGACAGAAGTCCCGGTCTGGCGCTGAGGAGGCCCTCAGTTGCCCACTCGCTAGGGTCAAATCCCTAGGAAGTGGGTGAACTCTTACCCAAAAGGGCGGCTCGGTCAAGCACCCAAGGGTCACGGTCGCATCTCATTTTTAGGACAAAAAAAGTGCCCCGCCTTTTGAGCGGGGCACTTTTAGCTTTAAAAGCAGGTTACTTAACAGTGACCTTTGCGCCTGCTGCTTCAAGAGCTTCTTTAGCCTTGTCAGCAACGTCTTTCTTGACCTTTTCAAGAACTGGCTTTGGTGCACCTTCAACAAGATCCTTAGCTTCTTTCAAGCCTAGGCTGGTAAGGGTGCGAACTTCCTTGATAACTGCAATCTTCTGAGCGCCGCCATCTTCCAAGATAACATCGAATTCATCTTGGTCTCCGCCAGCTGCACCAGCGTCGCCGCCAGCCGCTCCGCCTGCTACTGCAACTGCAACTGGTGCTGCTGCGGTAACGCCGAAGGTTTCTTCAAATTGCTTAACGAAATCAGTTAGTTCGATAAGTGAAAGCTCTTTGAATGCATTCAAAAGCTCTTCAGTGCTTAGTTTCGCCATTTTGGGCGTTCCTTTCTTTAAGCCGTCGTCCGGCCGATTTGAGGCTTATGCCTCGGTGGTTTCTGCGGTTTCTTCTGCTGGTGTTTCTGCTGTTTCTGCAGATTCAACTGCTTCAACCTCAACTTCAGCCGGGGCCTCTGTTGAAGCTTCTTCTGCTACTACTTCGGTTGCAGCTTCAGCTGCAGGTGCTTCGGTAGCAACTGGTTCAGATGGTTTTTCAGAACCATCTTCAAGTGATGCACGTAGTGCATCGATTGTGCGAACTGCCTTGGACAAGGTGGCCATAAGAGCTCCAGCAACCTTGGACAATAGAACTTCGCGAGATTCGAGATCTGCAAGCTTCTTAACTTCGTCAGCTGTAACAACTTTTCCGTCGAAGTATCCGCCCTTGATAACAAGTAGTGGATGTTCTTTTGCGAAGTTTTTAAGTGCTTTAGCAACGTTAATTGCGTCACCCTTCACAAATGCAATTGCGCTTGGACCTTCAAGCATTTCGTCTAGACCATCAACACCAGCACGCTTTGCAGCGATTTTGGTGAGGGTGTTCTTGACGACTGCGTATTCAGCTTCTGCAGCAATTGAACGACGAAGTTGTTTTAACTGAGCAACAGTTAATCCGCGATACTCGGTGAGCAAAGCCGCGTTTGATTCGCGGAAACCTGCTTCGAGGTCCGCGAGTGCTGCGGTCTTGTCGGTGCGCGCCATGGGCGTCCTTCCGGGTTATCGATTTACCGGTTAAGGACTCTAAAAAACAAAATCCCCTTCGCAGAATGCGAGGGGGAAACTCTTACGAGATTTCTTACGCACCTGCGCTGGATCTCTGCTTCGCAGAGCCTTAATTGAGTCGGGAGACTCAAATCCGGCGGTCTTCGGTGGGTGAACCATAAAGGCTCACCGCGAGGTTTTTCAAATCAGGGATTTGAAATTGGTTTGGGCGCGAATTAATTCACGCCCAAACCAAGGCTTCGTTGAAATTAGCGAGAATTCCCTAGCTAGGGTTTTCGTCAGCGAGATTGCGAGTCAATGCTGAATCAACCAAAACGCCAGGTCCCATAGTTGATGAGACGGCAATCTTCTTGATGTAGCGACCCTTGGATGATGAAGGCTTCACGCGAAGAATTTCATCAAGAACTGCTGCGTAGTTTTCTGCTAATTGGGTATCGGTGAATGATGCTTTTCCGATAATGATGTGCAAGTTGCTGTGCTTATCAATACGGAATTCAATCTTGCCGCCCTTGATGTCAGATACTGCTTTAGCAACATCTGTTGTCACTGTGCCGGTCTTTGGGTTTGGCATTAGGCCGCGTGGACCAAGCACCTTACCTAGACGACCAACTTTGCCCATCATGTCAGGGGTAGCTACGACTGAATCGAAGTCAGTCCAACCGCCAGCAACTTTTTCGAGCAAGTCGTCCGCACCAACGTGATCAGCTCCTGCTGCACGTGCTGCGTCTGCTTGTTCACCACCAGCGAAGACCAGAACCCGAGCGGTCTTACCGGTGCCGTGTGGCAAGTTGACGGTGCTTCGCACCATTTGATCTGCTTTACGCGGATCTACACCGAGGACGACTGCAAGATCTACAGTTGCGTCAAACTTGGTGGTTGCACCTTGTTTTACCAAACGCAATGCTGCGATTGGAGTGTGCAAATCATCTCTATTAAAGAGTTCGGCGGCTGCGCGCCATTTCTTACTGCGTTTCATTCTGCTCCTTAATGCAGTTCGTGGTACGAGCGGCAGTTGCTCTTCCACTGTCACATCAAATTGATGTGGGCGTTGTTACGCCTAGTCTTTGATTAACACGCCCATTTGACGTGCGGTGCCTTCGATGATCTTCATTGCTGCTTCTACATCGTTAGCGTTTAGGTCTGGCATTTTTTCTTCAGCAATTTTGCGAACTTGATCCTTGGTTAGTGAACCAACCTTGGTTGTTTGCGGAATTGATGAACCTTTTTCCAAACCAGCTGCTTTCAAAATCAAACGTGAAGCCGGTGGGGTCTTCAATTTGAAATCGAATGTGCGATCTTCGTATACGGTAATTTCAACTGGAATAACGTTTCCACGCTTATCTTCTGTTGCAGCGTTGTACGCCTTGCAGAATTCCATGATGTTGACACCGTGTTGACCAAGCGCTGGACCAACTGGTGGTGCAGGGTTGGCAGCACCGGCTTGGATCTGAAGTTTGATCAGACCGGTTACTTTCTTTTTCGGGGCCATTTTTTCGGGTTCCTTCTTTTCTTTTTATTTACTCAATCAGAAATCTGACTGAGAACCTTTTGTTAGTCGTTACGCTGCACTTGGTTGAACGCAAGTTCAACTTGGGTTTCACGACCGAAGATTTCAACCAAACCGATAACCTTTTGGGAATCGACATTGATTTCTGAAATCGTTGTTTGTACTGATGCGAACGGACCATCGATGATGGTTACAGAATCGCCAACCTTGAAATCCAAAACCTCGATCTTTGGAGCAAGTGAGCCAGGTTGTGCACCAGCTGCAGCTTTCTTTTCTGGCTTTGGAGCAAGAATCTGTGCAACTTCATCAAGTGAAAGTGAAACCGGATGATTGTTTGCACCAAGGAAGCCAGTGACACCTGGGGTGTGACGGATTGTTCCCCAAACTTTGTCTCCACCAGGCTCATCGCTATCTAGAGTTGCGCGAACCAAGATGTAACCAGGAAGTTTGTTACGTAGAACTTTCTTTGGCTTTGAATTCTTGATTTCTGTTACTTCTTCAAATGGAATAGCAACTTCAAAAATGAAGTTTTCCATTTCCAAAGCACGAACACGGCTTTCGAGATTATCTTTCACGCGTTTTTCGTAACCAGCGTAAGAGTGAATCACGAACCAGCTGCCTTCTTTTGTTGCAAGTGCATCTTTGAATTCCTCAATCGGATCAATTTCTGCATCTTCATCAGAAGTAAGAGCTTCTTCAACTGCAGCGATTTCTTCTTCAGCTGCAATTTCAGTTGTGTTTACAGATTCATCTGCAACTTCGGAATCATCAACCGGTGCACTGAAAATGTTTTCAACAGCTGGGGTTGCTTCAGCAGGTTGATTTGCATCAACAACTTCGTCGAAAAGATCGAGGTTTTGATTTTCAGACACTTTGATTACTCCTGTTAGTTTCTTTTGGCTTTAGCTACCGAAGATTCGCAAGATGCCGCGACCGACAAGAATGTCGATTGCGCTTACGAGTAACGACATAAAAGTTACGAACACAAGCACGATGATTGTGTAAGTAACAACCTGCTTCTGAGTTGGCCAAACAACTCGACGAAGTTCTGCAATTGATTCTTGAACGAAATTTGCAGCACGCTTGAAAGGATTGCGAGATTCGCCGTCCTTATGTTTGCGCGATTCGTGCTTTTCGCCGAATTCTGCTTCTGACATTTTTTCCTCGTTCGTTCGTTTGCGGTTCTTCTAGCAGGGCAGGAGGGATTTGAACCCCCAACCCGCGGTTTTGGAGACCGCTACTCTGCCAATTGAGCTACTGCCCTTCGGGTCAATGCTCTGAGTGCGAGCCTGTTTTTAGGCGTGCTCGCGCACAGCAGCAGAGCCACCGACCGGCGGAGTGTACGCTCGAAACTCGCTCTAAACCAATTCGCCTATTTGCACCTCTCGTAGCCGATAATGCTGAACACATCTCCCGCTCATAAACCCGATTCGGCAGAATGCGCCCATGACCTCACAGCCTCGCATCTCCAAACGCATCGCCGCTATCGCCGAATCAGCCACCCTCGCAGTGGACGCAAAAGCCAAAGCCCTCAAGGCAGCGGGCCGGCCAGTGGTGGGCTTTGGCGCAGGTGAGCCGGATTTCCCGACCCCTGGTTACATAGTTGATGCCGCGATCGAGGCAGCAAAAGCACCTGCGAACCATCGCTACACCCCAGCTGCAGGTCTGCCAGAACTTAAAGATGCGATTGTCGCTAAAACCAAACGCGATTCAGGTTTCGAAATCGATGCATCACAAGTACTTGTAACTAATGGTGGCAAGCAAGCGGTTTACCAAGCGTTTGCAACAATTGTTGATCAAGGTGACGAAGTTATTTTGCCGGCGCCTTACTGGACAACATATCCAGAGGCAATCGCACTTGCTGGCGGAAAGTCTGTCGAAGTTGTTGCAGATGAAACTCAAAACTATCTTGTGACTGTTGAACAACTTGAAGCTGCTCGCACTCCAAAAACAAAAGCTCTGTTGTTCTGCTCTCCTTCAAACCCAACCGGTTCGGTTTACAGCGAAGCGCAAGTTAAAGCGATTGGTGAATGGGCTTTGAAGCATGGCATCTGGGTTATCGCAGACGAAATTTACGAACACCTTTTGTATGACGGTGCGAAAGCAGTTTCAATGCCAGTTGCTGTTCCAGAACTTGCAGACACTTGCATCATCTTGAATGGTGTTGCAAAAACTTATGCAATGACTGGTTGGCGTGTGGGTTGGATGATTGGACCTAAAGATGTCATCAAGGCTGCAACAAACTTGCAATCACATTTGTCTTCAAACGTAAACAACGTTGCACAGCGCGCGGCTATCGCAGCATTGAATGGAAATCTTGAGGCTGTTGATGCAATGAAGGTTGCTTTCGATCGTCGTCGCAAACTGATGGTGAAAATGTTGAATGAAATTCCTGGCGTGGTTTGCCCGACACCTGAAGGTGCTTTCTATGTTTATCCATCGGTTAAGGGTTTGCTCGGCAAAGAAATTCGCGGAAAAGTTTGCAACACATCTGCTGAACTTGCCGCATTGATTTTGGAAGAAGCCGAAGTTGCGGTCGTGCCAGGTGAAGCGTTTGGTCCTTCAGGATACATTCGCTTGTCATACGCATTGGGTGACGAAGACCTAATCGAAGGTGTGACTCGTATGCAAAAACTTTTGGGTGAAGCAAAATAGAGAAAATTGCTAGAAGTTGCCAATCAAGTTTGGTTCAACTTCTAGTTTGATTCCAAATTGAGCAAACACTTTTTCTTGAATGTGGTTTGCCAATTCCAAAACATCACTCGCTGTCGCGTTACCGCGATTCGTAATTGCTAAGGAATGTTTGGACGAAAGCGTTGCGTTCTGATTCACACCATAACCTTTTGGGTGACCAGAGTTTTCAACCAACCATGCTGCACTTAGTTTTATCCGGCCATCGACCTGTGCCCAACGCGGACAATCTTTTGGGATGCTTGCATCTGCCGCAACAATGGGGTTAGTGAAAAATGATCCAACACTCCAAGTGTCGTGATCTATTGGATTCAAAACCATTCCCTTTGCCCCGCGCAGTTTCAATACCGCTTCACGAACAAGTTTTGATTTTGAGCGTTTTCCAACATCAACACCTAAGACTTTTGCCAGTTCACCATATTCAATTGGTGCAGAGTGCTCACCGAGTCGAAGTTGGAATGCGACTTGCAAAATTACGTAGCGGTTTGGGTTTGCTTTGAATACGGAATAGCGGTAATCGAATAAACAATCAGCAAAATAGAAAGTTTTGATTTCGCGCTTTTCGCGATCGTAGGTGCGTACGTGGGCAATGGTTTGTGAAACTTCTTGACCGTATGCACCAACATTTTGGATTGGAGTTGCACCGACAGTTCCAGGGATTCCAGACAGAGCTTCGATTCCGTACCATTCTTTTTCGATTGTCTCAGCAACGAAGTCATCCCAGTTTTGTCCGGCTTCAACTGTGACCATTGCACCGCTGCAAGCATCGGTAGAAACTTCATAACCAGAGGTGCGAACCAATAAAACTGTTCCGCGGAAACCTTCATCTGAAATCACAACATTGCTACCGCCGCCAAGAATCAATAGTGGGATTTCTTTTTCGTCACATTCTTTTACGGTTTGCAGAATTTCAGCTTCTGTAGTTGCCATCACAATGCGATCTGCGAATCCACCGACCCGAAGCGTGGTGTGATCACAAAGCATTTCGTGATTGCTAACAACAGTCATAGTCACAGCCTATGCGTTCATCAAGAGCGCGGCGCAAGGATTTGGTCTTTGCTTCGAAAACTCTTGAGCAATCGGTTGTAAGTTTTCTTAGATTCAAACTCACGGTATTCAGGATCGCTGTCGTGATAACCACGGTGCCGAGTTTGATGACAAGGAAGTTCTGCAGCTGGCATTACTACTTTGCCACCCTGAGCTCGCAGACTTAAAGACCATTCCAAATCTGCATTGCGATAAAAACGGGACTTCAAGTCGATTGGAGTTCTCAATGCAGCCTCTCTCGAAACTGCCATCAAATATGAAAGCACTGCATCAACTTCACCAGAAGTTTCTGCATCTTTAAAACTGCGCCACTCATCTTCGAGATTTACGTTTACTCCGCGCCAGCCAGACAAAACCACATCGCCAGAAATTGCATCAACGAGCGGAGAAATTGCGTCACCATCGAGCACAGTTGATAAATCCATAATCACATGCACTTCGGCTGGAATAGCTTTGATGATTGCATTGCGCGCCATAGCCCAGCCAGCTGTTTTTAAGTCTTGTGCAATATGAAAAACCGTCATCTCGTTTTGAGATGCGAGTTCATCCACGACTTCCCCAGCGCCATCAACATTTCCAAGATCAACCACAACTAATGGATGCTGTGGTGCGAACTTGATTAAAGCATTAATGCATTCACGAACATCATCTGGCCAACCATCAACTAATAACCCGACGGCACTTCTTTGTTTCGGTGCGACCGCAGAACGATCTGGCATTGCTTGAACTTGTGGCAGGACTTTCATATTAATTACAGGCGAACAATCGCAAAAGCTT
>JBDKLK010000028.1:0-12828 GCA_039795655.1 Actinomycetota bacterium | reverse complement strand
CAACAAGTTTTAGTCGGTGATACATAACTTGTGCACCAGTGCGAGCTAGCTGTTGATCCCAAACATCAAGTGTGTGCATTACTTCATCAGTTGTTTTACCGTAAGCAGATTTCAAAAGTGCGTTGCGTTGGCGTAAACATTTCTCGAAGTCCGCTCGCACCGCAGAAAAACTTGGCATAAGTTGATTGATTGCATCATCCATAAACTTTCGGCGTTCCCCTGGATCGCCTTTAACCAACATCAAATCTTCAGGAGCAAAAGTGACCGTTAGGAGAATCCCGAGGATTTCTCTTGCTTTCGAGAGAGATGAACCGTTTTGTTTAACTTTATTGGTTTTACCTGGATTGATTTCTACCTCAAGTGAAATTGATCTTGCAGATTGTTCAACCACTACTTGCACAATTGCATTGTCTTCACCGTGTTTGACCAATGGTTGGTCTCCGGCTACTCGATGACTTGAGAAAGATGCGCAGTAATTTATTGCTTCAATAAGGTTTGTTTTACCCTGGCCATTAGTGCCAACAAAAACATTTATTCCAGGTTCAAGTTTTAAGCTCGCATAGTTGTAAGACCGAAACCTTAAAAGACTTAAACCTGAAACATACATTTTGAATTATTAGATTTTAGCGTGGTGGTTTAGGCATCAACCAGTATTTGTAACCTGCTGCATCATCTTTACCAGATTCTTTTGCACCAGATAGCAACGCTGGATCGCCAACACCAATAAATTGGAATTTTACAAACGGAGTGTTTAGTGAAGTTAAACCTTCAAGGAGACGGTTCGGATCAAACAAAATCGCTTTGTCTAGTGTTCCGTCAATTGCTGCATCCAAAACTTCACTTGCAAGACCGTTTGAGGTTCCGCGTGCTGTGAGTGTTAATTCGTTTGAACCTAGTTCAAGGTGAATGAAACTATTGTCTTTGTCTTCAAGAACCAAACGCACACGGCGTACAGCCGCTGCAAGAGCATTAACTTCAACATATGCAGTTACTGGACCAGGTGCTGGAATGCTAGTGCGGTATTTTGGAAATTGATTCGGTAGAAGTGAAACGGCAATGCTGCGGCCATTTCCGGAGAAACCAACAAGTGTGTTTTCTTTACCAGTTGACAAAGAAATTTCAACTTTGTCGCAATCTTGCAAACCTTTAGAGATATCACTGACTTTTGCTGCTGGAATCAAAACTGCAACTTCTGGATCTTCAACCAGTGGATTCCATTCAACATCTTTCAAAGCAAGACGAAATGTATCTGTTGCACCAAGAGTGATGATGTCTTTGAAAAGTTCAAATTGAATTCCAGTTAGGTTCGGACGGTTCTCTCCAACGTGCGCTGCGATAACAACTTGTGAAACAGCTGCTGCGAGATTTGCGCCGCTAATAGTTCCAATTGGTGTTGGTAGATCAACCATTTTTGGAAAATCATCATTCGTAATTGTTGGAAGATCGAATGAAGAACGTCCACAAACAATGTCGATGTTGTTGTCAGTTAGAGAAATACTTACCGGTGCTGATGGAAGAGTTTTTGTGATGTCACTTAAAAGACGACCTGGCACAACACATTTGCCTGCTTGTTCAACAACCGCATCGATTTCTGCGCGTGCACTGATGTCACGGTCGTATGCAATTAAAACAACTTTGTCACCTTCGGCTTCAATACCGAGGCCGATATTTTTTCCGGTGCGGGAATTTCCAAGCGCGCGAGCGGTCCAGTTGACTGCGTCAGCTAGAGCGTCCTTCTCAATACGTATCTTCACTATTTTCTCTTCCTGAAATAAGGAGCGCTAATCGTGGCAGATTAGCGCTCCATAGTCACCTCTCGGGGTCTAGAAATCTAGACCTTTAGAAGTTATCGTCGTCAGACTCTGGGATGAAGTCTGGGACTTCAAGTTTTTGAGACATATCTCGACTGTTTCGCACACGCTTCATTTCGTGATTCAAGCGTTTGTATGAAGCAGATGAACCTTTTCCGGTTCCTTCGAATGAGGCGAACTTCATTCCAAGATCAGCACCTTGCCAAGCTGCATCGTTTACGCCTAGGAATTGGAAGTCCCAGTCGTATTTCTCAGTTTGGTCCTTGATAAGGGATCGCACTTGTTCAAG
Organism: Actinomycetota bacterium; assembly: GCA_039795655.1. Taxonomy (GTDB): domain Bacteria; phylum Actinomycetota; class Actinomycetes; order S36-B12; family UBA5976; genus JAFMIT01. Next base: position 10,728 of record JBDKLK010000028.1, on the reverse strand, counting down.
TGTGTAATTTGAGCTCGCATTTTCTTGACCATCGGTCACAATTACGAAAATTACTCGCTCTGGGCGGTCATGTTCAGCCATCTTGGCTAGGTCTTCGCCTGTAGCTGTGATTTCATTTCCAACAGCATCGAGCAGAGCGGTAGATCCACGTGGTTCAAGCACATATGAAGGTGCCTGGTTAGATAAACGGCAAACAGTCTCAAAAGCACTATCGAATTGAGTTAATGTGACTGTGAATTGACCAGTTTCTTGGAATTGGTCTTTGATCAAGATATTTATCCCATTTGTGGACTCAGCTGCCATGTTTTGCATGGAACCTGAGCGATCAACCACAAGTGAGACGTGTGTGTAACCGGGCTTGGTCACGTTTCCCCCTGTATTTAGTTGGTATTAAGTTGGCGGAATATTGAGGGAACAACCTGACATTTGGTTTTGGATGGGGTTAGCAACAGCTAAAAAGTTGTTCACATAGCCACAGCCCAGTGTTAATCGGGGTTTTTAATTTATATAGTTAGTAGTAGTAGTAGGTGCTGTGAATACTGTGGATAACCCTTAAAAACCACCTATTTTAAGAGTAAAAATGACAATAAATCTGTGAATTAGGGTGTGGATAAAACCTAAGGTTTTTACCCAGCTATGTGCACAGATCTAAGCTCTCTAAAATTTATTAACAAACGGACCGAAGTTATCCCAAGAGCCTGTTACGGATGTTAAAAATGTTACACATGGTTCAATAGTTATCCACAGTTTTTCCCCAGTTTGGGATAACTCACAATAGAAACAAAATTCCACTTTTGTCACATTAGTAACAGTTTTAACAGAATTAGTTGGCGTTGCTCTTAATTCGTTGGGTGAGTTCGGTAACTTCATTAAAAACTCGCTTTTGTTCACTCATAGCTTTACGGATCTTTCGGTCCGCGTGCATAACAGTTGTGTGGTCACGGTTTCCAAACGCTTGACCAATTTTCGGTAAAGACAAATCAGTAAGTTCACGGCACAAGAACATAGCCATCTGGCGAGCCTGCACAATTTCTTTTTCACGAGACTGACCACAAAGCTCATCAATAGAAACATTCATATAGTTGGCAGTAACTTCCATGATGATGCTGGCGGTAATTTCCGGGCCAACTTGATCTGGAATCAAATCGCGCAAAACTAGTTCTGCCATCGCGAGATCTGCTGTTTGTTTATTTAAGTTAGCCCAAGCAGTAACACGAATTAATGCGCCTTCAAGTTCTCGAATGTTTGAAGAAATTTTCGATGCAATGTATTCAAGTACATCACCAGGAACGCTAAGACGTTCTTGCAAAGTTTTCTTACGTAAAATCGCAATACGAGTTTCTAAGTCTGGTGGCTGAATATCGATGATAAAGCCAGATGCGAAACGAGAACGCATACGATCTTCGAAGTCGTGAAGCTGACGCGGTGGCAAATCTGAAGTAATAACAATTTGCTTATTTGCGTTGTAAAGAGTGTTAAAGGTATGGAAAAACTCTTCTTTTGTCTGGACTTTTCCACTTAGGAATTGAATATCGTCAACTAACAAAACATCGATGTCGCGATACTTCTTTTGAAAATCTGCAGCTTTGTCATCGCGAATTGAGTTAATGAATTCGTTGGTGAATTCTTCAGAAGACACATAACGAACACGTTTACCAATAAACAATGATCGGGTGTAGTTACCGATTGCGTGAAGTAAGTGAGTTTTACCTAGACCAGATTCACCGTAAATGAAAAGCGGGTTGTATGACTGTCCTGGTTTTTCCGCAACAGTTTCGGCAGCTGCAGCTGCGAATCGATTGGTTGCGCCTTTAACGAAAGTTTCAAAAGTGTATTTCGGATTTAGTTTGCTAGCTTGGTCGTAATCAACATCATTAGCGACTAGTTCAGCTTCACTAATTTGCAATACTGAGTCGGCCACCAAGTCGGTGTCATCATCACTTGCACCGATTTCAGAATCAACACGAAAAGCCATTCCAATTTCTCTACCAAAAGCAGTGGCCAAAGCAGCAGAGATAGCTACTTGGTATCGAGATTCAAGAATGCTCTTGGTGAATTCGTTTGGGACTGCGATCAAAAGGGTGTTGGTGTCCTCGTGAAGCCAGATTGGCTTTGAAAGATTAATGAATGCCCTTTGTTGGGATTCGACAGATCCGGAGGCAAAAGCCTGGTCGAGGGCCAAAGACCAGACTCGGCCTAGAGATTCGACGTCGGTTGCTGGGGTAACAACTTGGGTAGGGGTTGGTTCGCTATCCATTGTCACCTCTTCCAAATCCGGTGGCCCGAATCGGGCCTGTTAGGGCTATTAGCAACCCTGAAGGTCTAGTTGAGACCTATCCACAGGTTGTGCACAGCCTGTGTGCGGGGCGCAGATTAGACGCTAAGGGCATCCTTGGCAAGACTTGTCCACAGGTCTAAAGGTTCACTTTACGCTCAGGATTGGCAAATTGTCCAAATTCAAGGTTTGTGGGATTAACCACTATCCACAGGCTTAATCTCAGTTTGACCTAAGAGCGCCTGAGTGTGTAACTTTCGCCCGCCTAAGAATTTCTAGATGGAGAAACCGTGTCTAAGCGTACTTTTCAACCGAATAATCGCCGTCGTGCAAAGAAGCATGGTTTCCGTCTACGCATGAGCACCCGCGCTGGTCGCGCAGTTCTATCTGCACGCCGCCGCAAGGGCCGTTCAAGCATCGCAGTTTGATTTTCCGTGCTGCCACGTCAGCACCGGCTGCACTTAAGCGCCGATCTTCGCCGGGTTAACCGCAAGGGTCGGCGTTTTGTCGTATCTGAAGCTGTTTTCAGTGTGCAAGCACTCTCAAAACCAACGCGGGTTGGGGTTATCACTCCAGGAAAAATTGGTAACTCTGTAATCCGACACAAAGTAGCTCGAAAGATTCGCGCAGCCGCCGCAGAATTTATTGAAGCTAATCCAGAAGGCTACGAAATAGTGGTGCGTGCTCAAGTTGGCAGCGAAAGTTTAGAGGTTTCACAATGGTTAACCCTTTTCAACAGGTGCAAGCCATGAAAAAGTTTTACGAATTGATTTGGCAGAACGGAATTGGCAAAGCGCTTGCCTATATTTTGATTGCGCCAATCAAGTTGTATCAACTGACGATCTCACCGCTTTTGGGAGATGTTTGCCGCTACTATCCGTCATGTTCTAAATATGCCGTTGAATCGCTCAAAGTTCATGGGCCGTTCAAGGGTTTATTTTTAACTGCGTATCGACTGTTGCGCTGCACTCCGTTCACCCGTGGTGGAATCGATCCAACACCAGAACGTGGTCGCTGGCGACCGATAGTTAATTCAGATGTGGAGTAAAAGTGTTTGACTTTATTTTGAACCCGATTGAACTTGCGGTGTCATGGATTTTGGTTGGTTTCCATACCGTCCTATCACCTTTGCTTGGCGAGAATGAAGGTTCAACCTGGGCGCTTTCAATCGTAGGTTTGGTTTTGGTTATTCGAACCGCACTAATTCCATTGTTTGTAAAGCAGATTCGTTCGCAACGAAATTTGCAGTTGATTCAGCCTCAAATGAAAGCAATTCAAGCTAAGTACGCTGGCGATCGCCAAAAGCAATCCGAAGAAATGATGAAGCTCTACCAAGAGACCGGAACGAATCCATTTTCTTCTTGCTTACCTTTGCTTGCACAGTCTCCAATCTTTTTTGGTTTGTTCACTGTGCTGCAGGGAATCGCGCAACAAAATTACGACGATACGTTTGGCCAAAACTTTTCTCACTTAATGGAATCAGCACACAATGCATCAATTCTTGATGTACCTTTGTATGCAACTTTCCTAACCGCGAGTGAACCGCATTTGGTTGCGAATCAATCAAAGATTCAAATTGCATGTGCAGTATTAGTTATTTTGATGACCATCACAATGTTTATCACTCAACGGCAACTACTGGTGAAAAATGTTGCACAAGACAATCCAATGATTCAACAACAAAAAGTAATGATGTATTTATTCCCATTGCTTTTCGCGGTTGGTGGTGTTGGTTTTCCTATCGGTGTATTGATTTACTGGCTGACCACAAATATTTGGTCAATGGGACAACAGTTCTATGTAATTAGAAACAGTCCAGCTCCAGGAACTCCTGCACATAAGGCGTATCTCGAACGTCAAAAGAAAAAAGATTTGAAGAAAGGTGTAATCACCGAATCTTCTGAAGAAGACGAAACTGAATCAGAAACCAAACGAGTACAACCAAAGCGCGAAGCTCGTTCGAAGCGCAAAAAATAGTATTAAAACTATTTAATAAATAGTTTGTTAGGAAAAACAATGGCTGAAAAAGTAACAAAAGAAGAATTGGTACGCGAAGGAGATCTCGCTGCAGATTACCTAGATGAGTTTTTGACTATCGCTGGTATCGAAGGCGACATCGTTATGGATGTTGAAGGTGATCGTGCGATTGTTGCAATCGTTGATGGTGAATTGGATCAACTAGTTGGAAAGCGCGGCGAAGTTGTTGCTGCTTTGCAAGAGTTGAGCCGACTAGCTGTTACCCAAGAAACTGGTAACCGCAGCCGCCTAACTTTGGACATCGCTGGCTACCGTGAAAAGAAGCGCGTTGAACTGGCTGAAATCGGTACAAAAGCGGCAAATAAGGCAAATCAGACAGGTGAATCTGTGAAATTGCGTGCAATGAATGCGTACGAGCGCAAAATCGTTCACGACGCAATTGCTGAAGCTGGTGCTGCATCTGAATCTGAAGGTGAAGAACCAAACCGCTTTATTGTGGTAACTCCGCAGGCATAAATGACTGATGTTTCACGTGAAACAGAAAGTCGATTAGCGGCCAAAAACCGTTGGCCGAACGCTTTTAGCAATTTAGAGCGCTATCACCAATGGCTTTGTGTAGCTGGTGTTGAGCGCGGCTTAGTTGGTCCGAGAGAAATTGACCGTATGTGGGATCGTCACATCAACAACTCCGCTGTACTCGAAGAGCTGATTCCAACCAATTCGACAGTCATCGATGTGGGTTCTGGTGCTGGATTGCCTGGCATTCCGCTCGCGATTGTGCGTCCAGACCTAAAAATCACCCTGCTTGAACCACTTGCTCGCCGCGTGGAGTACCTAAACGAAGTAATAGCTGACCTAGGTCTTACTAGCCATGTTGAGGTTGTACGTGGAAGAGCAGAAGATCCGGTGGCTAAGAACCTCGCTGCTCAGGTGGTTACCGGCAGAGCTGTGGCTTCCCTAACCAAACTTCTCAACTGGTGCTGGCCGCTGGTTGCCCAAGGCGGACAGATTTTGATGATTAAAGGTGCTTCGGCAGCCCAAGAGATTGATGAAGCCGCCCCGGTCCTCCGACGCAAGAAACTGGAAGCAAAAGTCCTCGAGGCTGGGTTTGGGGTAGTTGATCCTGCAACCACAGCTGTCAGAGTTGCCAAGATTTCCACTATTTAGTCACTCACTTTTACCTATTCGCATTTTGATGGCACACTGTGCTCCGATTACAAAAGGCGGCTCATGAACGACAATGTTTCACGTGAAACAACCGAATTTGACTCTAAATTCCTACCTCACCCAACTCGCACTCGAATTTTTACGGTAGCAAACCAAAAGGGCGGTGTAGGTAAAACCACCTCAACAGTGAACCTTGCAGGTGCACTAGCTGAAGGCGGACTTCACGTTTTGGTGATTGACCTCGATCCGCAGGGAAATGCATCGACTGCTCTTGCTATCGAACACCACAAAGGTGTGCCAGATGTTTATGCGGTGCTAGTAGATAGTGCCCCGCTAAGTGAAGTAGTAAAAGCCGTTCCTCACACTGCAAATCTTTGGTGCGCCCCAGCCACAATTGACCTTGCCGGTGCTGAAATAGAGCTAGTTTCAATGCTTGCCCGCGAAAGCCGCTTGGTGCGAGCCATTAATACTTATGAAGAGTTCCACAAAGAAAAGTACGGCCAACCGCTGGACTACATCTTTATTGACTGCCCACCTAGCCTCGGACTTTTAACCATTAATGCACTAATGGCTGCCCGCGAAGTGCTAGTTCCAATCCAATGTGAGTACTACGCTCTCGAAGGACTAGGTCAGCTCCGCAAGACAGTTGAACTTGTGAGTGAGAAGTTAAATCCAGAACTTAAGCTCTCAACCATGCTTTTGACCATGTTTGATTCCCGTACCCGCCTGGCTCAAGATGTAGTCGACGATGTGCGCAACAACTTCCCGAATGAAGCACTACAGACCCTAATTCCTCGATCTGTGCGTATTTCTGAAGCGCCAAGCCGCGACACCACAGTTATTGCATACGACCGTAGCTCTCCTGGATCGCAGGCATACATTGCCGCGGCTCGCGAACTTGCTTACCGGGCGGAAGGCTTGAACCCGGCTCAAGCAGAAACTGTGAGCGTCTGATGAGCTCAAAACAACGCGGATTAGGCAAAGGTCTCGGCTCACTCATCCCTGATGTGACGCAGGTCACACAAACTACTGTAGAAACGACTTCAGCGGCTCACACATCAACTAAACCAGCTGAAATTGATGCGACTGCGGTTTACGCAGAAATTCCACTTAAACGGATCATGCCGAATCCAAAGCAACCTCGTGTTGCTTTCGATGAAGAAGCGATGGCCGAACTTGTTCATTCGCTAAAAGAAATTGGTTTGTTGCAACCAATCGTGGTTCGTCCGATTGAAAAAACAAAAGAAGGCGCAGATTTCGAGATCGTTGCTGGTGAACGTCGTTGGCGTGCGGCATATCAAGCCGGCTTCAGCGAAATTCCAGTAATCATTCGTCAAACAAATGATGATGTGCTTTTGCGTGATGCTTTATTAGAAAATTTACATCGTGCAAACTTGAATGCATTAGAAGAAGCTGCTGCATACCAACAACTTCTGAATGATTTTGGTTGCACACAAGATGAACTGTCACAAAAGATTGGTCGTTCGCGCCCAACAATCACAAACACAATTCGTTTATTGAATCTTCCGGCGAATGTTCAACGCCGTGTTGCAGCAGGAGTGATCAGTGCAGGACATGCGCGTTCACTTCTTTCACTTGCAACAGAAGAAGAAATGGAAAACCTTGCAAAGCGAATAGTTGCTGAAGGTTTGTCTGTGCGCGCTGTTGAAGAAATTGTTGCAGTTGGTGTTAATCCAAAGACTGGAAAACAAAAAGGCACTAAAGGAAAGAAAATTACTTCTCCGGCTCTCAATGAGATTGCTGAGAAACTTTCTGACAAGTTTGAAACTCGCGTAAAGATTGATATGGCTCGCAGCAAGGGAACAATCTCGATCGAGTTTGCAACTTTTGATGATTTGCAACGCATCTTGAACATTGTTAACGGTGACTAATCCAAATAATGTCTAAAAAGAAATTGCTTGCGACAGATCTCGACGGAACATTTCTAAACTCTAATGGCTCTGTAACTTCTGAAAACCGAGACGCAGTCACCCGCGCAAATGCAAATGGTTTAGAAGTTGTCTTCGTTACCGGTCGACCAGCGCGCTGGTTAAAAGGTGTTGCAGACGCCGCAAACCACTTCAACACAATCATTGGCGCAAACGGAGCATTCATCGCCGATCTCGAACAACAAATTGTGATTCAAACAAACCCAATCAACAGCGAAGCTCTTGGAAATGTTGCGGAACGAATTCTGCATAAGCATTCTGATGCGGTCTTTGCAATAGAACGAGCTTTCGTAGGTATGCCGATACCAAAATCAATTTGCAAAGACTACGAAACAATGCACGTAACCAACCTCAGTGACTTTGAATACGCAATATCACCGGGATACGAAGTGGTTTGGAAGAATGTCGATGAAATCCCAGTAGCTCCAACCGAAGTGCTTTTAGCGAAGCCAGACATCACAAAAGTATTGGTTAAGCCGGGCAAACCTCAGGGCTGGAATCCAGATTCTTGGCTGGCCGAGATCAACGAAATCGTTAATGGCGAGGTTCAAACCACGCACGCATCCGAACATGTTGTGCTCGCAGAACTCAGTGCTTTGGGAATCACAAAAGCTACAGGCCTTGCCCAGATTACGGCAGCTAAACAAGTCAGTCAAAATGAAATTGTTGCAGTGGGCGATATGCCAAACGACATTCCGATGTTGCAATGGGCTAGCGAGAGTTGGGCAGTTGCTAACGCGCACGAAGAAGTTTTAGCAATCACAAAAAATCATTTGCCTCATAGCGATGAGAATGCCGTCGCAAAATTGATTGACGACCTAATCAGTCGCAATTAACGAAAATCAGGCGGTTAAAAACTCTTGTCCACCAAGGTATGGACGAAGCGCAACCGGAATTCGCACGGTTCCATTCGCTTGTTGATGGTTTTCTAGTAGACAAGCCATTGTTCGGGCTAGAGCTACGAGAGTTCCATTCAAAGTTGCAACTGGTTCAGTTCCGTTTTCACCCTTAGTGCGGATTCGCAAACGACGTGACTGGAATGTTGTGCAGTTCGAAGTAGATGTGAGTTCACGGTAGCGACCTTGTACTGGGAACCACGCTTCGCAATCGAATTTACGTGCAGCTGATGAACCCAAATCGCCAGTCGCTACATCGATAACATGGAATGGCAATTCCAGAGCAGTCAAAAACTCTTTTTCAAAAGAAAGCAGTTTCTGATGTTCAGCATCCGCATCTTTTGGATCAACAAATGAAAACATTTCAACTTTGTCGAACCAGTGAACACGGAAAATACCTTTTGTATCTTTTCCGTGTGATCCAGCTTCACGTCGGTAGCATGGTGAATAACCTGCGTAACGAATCGGAAGTTGTTTCGCGTCCAAAATTTCGTCCATGTGCATTGCAGCTAGTGGAACCTCTGCAGTTCCCACCAAATACATGTCGTCGTTTGGAAGATGGTAAACATTTTCTGCAGCTTGTCCGAGGAAACCAGTTCCTTCCATCGCCGGAGATTTAACAAGGGCTGGAGGAATAACTGGTTTGAAACCATTCTTTGTTGCCATCGCCATTGCGAGATTTACAAGTGCGAGTTCCAACAAAGCACCAGGTCCAGTTAAATAGTAAAAACGTGAACCAGAAACTTTTACACCGCGTTCAATATCTATTGCGCCGATTCCTTCGCCAACTTCAACGTGATCTTTAGGTTCGAATCCTTCAGATTTGAAATCGCGGGGAGTCCCAAAAGTTTCAAGAACCACAAAATCCTCTTCGCCACCAATTGGCGCAGCATCTTGAACTACATTTGAAAGCACTTTGATTGCTTCATCGAGTTTTGCGTCTGCTTCTCGTACGTCCGCTTCTAGAGCAGAAACTTGATCTGCAAGAGCAGCCGCAGTTTTCATTAACTTATCAAGTTCCGCTTTGACTGATTCATCGCCACTCTTAGCCTTGCCCTGCAATGGACCAATCTGCTTGCCGAGGGTTTTCTGTTCACCGCGAGCACTCTCAAACGCTGCAACCGCTGCGCGGCGAGCACCATCAGCGTCCAAAACTGCGTCTACTGCCTTCGGATCTTCTCCTCGAGCCACCTGAGATTTACGCACAGCGTCTGGTTCTTGGCGGATGAAATTGATGTCAATCATGGGGGAAGCCTACGAGATTGCAACGATTGTGGTCTAAATCACAAAAAACCCTTGTATTAACCAATTTAACGGAGTAATTTGAAGGGCACTTCCGGGGAGGGATGTGCATGAGATCAAAACTATTAGCGGCCTTTGCAGGCCTAACACTTCTATTTACGACTCTGACTGTCGGACCAGTTTCAGCTGGAACTCTCGACATGGGTATTGGACCAGACCAATCAGAAATTGATGCCAGCACAGAAGGCGGTTGGTCATCTGCACAAATCGGTCTTAGCGGCAGACCATTTCTTGCTAATGGATATTTGCGAAAAGCATCAGACGACTCAATGGTCAACATTGGGTCCGCAGTTGGTCCCACATTTGAAACCTTCAACGGGAATTGGCGATTACTAATTTCTCCAAACAATCTATGTCATTCAAATCAAACTCCTGCTCCAGGTGTTTGTTACACGAATCCAAATCGTGTGACATTCAGTCTTGCATATATTCACAATGGAAACACTTACAACGATTTTTCAGGTGCAACTCTTGCATCGTTGGGCGTCACTGAAGAAGACACATTCCATTTCGATATTGACTTAAATGACATGGCAAATGATTTAAGTTGGACATGGGTAAGCGGAACACCAACTTGGTGGAGTGTCAATGATTCAATGGTGACTCTTGAAGTTCATCCTGCTATGACTCCATCGACTTTTGATATCGACGAACATTGCTCGACAATTCCAGTTTCAACTTGTGATACCAACGAAGCTGCAGATGAAATTTTCACAGTTCAATTTGTGATGAGTTTTGATGACACTTTAGATGCAGTTTTCGATCACACTCTGTTTGCATCAACCGATTCAGTAATTGCATCTCTTGAAACAGCACCAGGATTCGATCCTGCGGTTCCTGCAAACAATGCAATTACTTATGGAATGTCAGCCCCTCACCTGCTAGCTGGTGGTGCTGATCGAATCGGAACTTTCTATGCATTGCTAAATAGCGATCAACTTGCAGCTTTCGGCGTTACTGATCCCGCAACAGTTGCAGATACACTCAAAATCACACGTTCTAGTTCGGACGAAGGCACTTTTGATGCAGCATGGAGCGCTTGGAATGCAGACGACAACGGAACTGAGGGTCAACTACTAACACTGACCAACATCAGTTTCTCCGTTCCGAAGTTCACCGTGAACAACGGAAGTGTTGTTGAAAAAGTAGTTCCTAAATTGAA
>JBDKLK010000027.1:0-12874 GCA_039795655.1 Actinomycetota bacterium | reverse complement strand
GGCACGAGATGCGGCCACTATTGGCGGAACCATTGCGACAAATGCTGGCGGTATGCGAGTAGTCGCTTATGGAATGACTTCGATGCATGTGGTCGGAGTTGAAATAATTTTGCCGAATGGTGAAATTATCGACAGCCTAAGTGGTTTGCCAAAAAACAATACAGGTTTCGACATCACCAGACTAGTTATTGGAAGCGAAGGCACACTCGGTGTCATTACTCGAGTACGTCTGCAGTTGAGTGTTCCACGTAAAACTAAATGGACATGTTTGATTCCTGTTAACTCGATCTCCGATGCAATCGCAATGGTTCGCCCGCACTCGTCACAAATTCTTGCGGCAGAATTGATGGAGACTGACAGCATAAATGAAATTGCATCTTCGAAGGGTGTCCCAACTTTGTCAGGCCGAACCGACTGGTGGTTATTAGCTGAAGGAGATGGGCAAATGCCAGAGCTTCCCGAAGCTTCTATCGTGGCAGTGGATGCCGCAGACATTAAGCGAGTTTGGGATTATCGAGAATCCCATACTGGTTACATAAACCGTTTGGAAAATTCAGTAAAAATCGATGTGTGCGTTCCGGTTGATTCATTGCAGGAATTCATTGCGGCAGTGAAAAATGCTTGGGCAAATTATGGTGATCTAAAAGACCTTTGGATATTTGGTCACGTAATGGATGGCAATCTGCATCTTGCGGTTTCGAACTGTCTAGCACCGAATGAGTTCATCGATGATGTAATGGATTTGGTTGTGAAAGCTCGCGGTGCAGTAAGTGCTGAGCACGGTATAGGCAGAGCAAAACCGAAATATTTGCCGTCAGTGAAATCCAGTGTCGAGCTAGAAACAATGAAGTCAATCAAACGAGTTTTTGATCAAAATGAAATTATGAATCCTGGTGTGATTTTCGAACTAAAAAATGGCTGAAATAAAAAGGCTCGGCCGCTGCCGACGGGGGATGCAGCAGCGACCGAGTAATAGAAATCTAGGACTATTTACACTTAGACGCAAATTCTAGAGATTGCGTGTCTAGTAAAAACTAGTGAAAAATCAGGGAATTCTGCCCAAAAGTGCAAAAACGCTTTGGAATCCAAAGTGAATGTCAAGACTCCGTTAACTCACAAACTCATTTAGTGCAATTCCTGCAAGAACTGTAAGGACTACTGCCGTAACTAGATGCAAAATATCTGGACGCAATTTGTCTTTGATCCGAAAACCTAACCAAACTCCCAAACCAGCGACTGTAATTTCTGCAAGCCAAGCACCTAAACCAACAGAAAGCGCGTTTCCAGTCGAAGCGGAATTTGCTGCAGCTCCTAGTTGAGTGATGTCACCCCATTCGGCGGTGAACACAATTCCCAAAGTCATTAAAGCAGCGCGATACCAAGAAGTGTGAACTTTGGTTTCGATTTCTTCTGTTTCAACGTGGGATCCACGTTCTTTCCACGCGCTTCGATAAAGATAAATTGCACCAGCCGTAAAAATAGTTAGTACAACGCCAGCAACTAGTTTCGGTGGAAGTGCCGTAAGCAACTGACCTGCTGTAACAGCGATAAAAGCCTGTAGACCAAACGCAATTGCGGCTCCAACCCAAACGGCAGACCGCTTTTGTTTGGTTGCGAGCATTAATGTCACGATGAATGACTTATCTGGCAATTCTGCAGGCAAAATAAAAGCAAAAGTAGTGAGGAATACGACGAGATCGAATTGCATTGGCACAGACTAGGGTTCTCGCTATGACAGCCGAGAACATGGTCAATACAGCGCTTGCAGTAGCTGTTTTAGCGCTGCTTTTAGCGCTATTTGCCGTGCTAAGTGCTCGTAAAGCACGACGACAAATCATGATTTTTCGAGGAACCGCTACAGAAGAGGATGTCCTCGCTGCCGGAATCGCTCAAGCTGAACGGGTTGATGAACTAGCTGAGAAAGTTGCGCGTTTGGGGCAATCTGTTGTGGTTGCGCAACGCGATGTTGCTGCAGCACTTCGCCACCTGGCGGTAGTTCGTTACAACGCAACAGGCGATATGGGTGGTCAGTACTCATTCAGCATGGCAATTTTGGATGACGATGCAAACGGCATCGTGATCACATCAATTCAAGGTCATACGATGGCCCGCACCTATAGCAAAACTGTCGTAAAAGGTAAGTCAGATACTGTTTTAAGTCCAGAAGAAGCAGAAGCAATCAAAAACGCTAGACCAAAGGAGTGAATATGAAAAATATCGCATACCTAGGGCCGCGTGGAACTTTTACCGAAGCAGCATTGCTTCAACTTAAGTCTGCTAAAGACGCGAATCTTTTGCCTTACCCAACCGTTACAGCAGTTTTAGATGCAGTTCGAAACAGTGAAGTTGATGCTGCTCTGGTGCCACTAGAAAACAGCGTTGAAGGCTCGGTTTCTCAGACTCTTGATGAACTTGCAACCGGCGAACCACTAGTAATTATTGATGAAGCTGCAATCAACGTGAAGTTCAGTTTGATGGCAAGGCCTGGAACCAAACTTGAAGATGTAAACCTAATTACGACGCATCCTCACGCATTTGCACAATGCCGAGGTTGGTTGTCTACAGCAGTTCCGCAGGCTCGAGTCGTGCCAGCTCTTTCAACTGCAGCAGCAGCCGAAGAAGTTTCTGATCCTGCTTCGCGTTATCAGGCTGCTATTGCGGCTGAAATTGCAGCGAGCCACTACGGACTAGATGTTTTGGCAAATGGAATTGGTGACAACTCAACCGCGAAAACCAGATTCGTTCTTGTTACTAGACCAACAAATCCACCAGCAATGACAGGTGCCGATCGCACAACACTCGTGGTTTTCATTCACGAAGATCACGCAGGTGCATTGCTTGAGATTTTGACTGAATTTTCAGTACGGGGCGTGAACTTGACCCGCCTTGAATCGCGCCCAACCCAAAAGCAATTAGGCGACTATTACTTCTCAATCGACTGCGAAGGCCATATCTCTGAACAACGAGTAGGCGAAGCCCTAAAGGGATTACACCGAATTTGTGCAGATGTACGTTACTTAGGTTCATACCCACGTCACGACGGCGTGATTCCAACGGTGCGTAGCGGAATGTCTGATACTCAATTCAAGGATTCAGATTCATGGCTAGGAAGTATTAGAAATTCCGGCAAAGCCTAAATCTTTGATTTGCGCAATTTCAGCGAATTAGTCACTACCAAAACGCTGGATGCACTCATTGCGATTCCAGCAATCATTGGATTCAACCGTCCGGTCATCGCTAGCGGAATAGCGGCGATGTTGTAACCGAAAGCCCAAAACAGGTTTTGTTTGATTGTTGAAAGTGTCTTGCGCGCTAGTGAAATCGCGGTTGGGACGAGTGAAAGATCTGAACGAAGCAGCGTTATGTCTGAGGCTGCTTTAGCGATATCTGTTCCGCTACCAATCGCAATGCTCAAGTCTGCTTGGGCTAGTGCAGGTGCATCATTTGTGCCATCGCCAATCATCGCAACTTTGTGCCCTGATCCTTGGAGCTCTGAAACCAAATTCAGTTTGTCTTCAGGTGTACAACCCGCAAAGTATTTTTCGATTCGCAGATTTTCCACTTGAGCTTTTGCATTTGCTGAAGGATCGCCAGTAGCAACAATTACCGAAATGTTTTCTTCTCTAAGTTTTTCAATCAGCATTTCGACACCTAGATTCAAAGTATCGGTCAAAATAAATGATCCAACAGAGTTGCCATCAATAAATAAGAAACTTTCGGTGTTAGTACTTGGCTGCTTTTGCTCATGTATTCGCGAACTACCTAATTCAACAATTTGATTTTCAAATACGGCTCTTACACCTAAACCTGGCAAAGTCTCAACATCAGTAATTGCAACAGCGTCTGCATTGATACTTTTGGCAATCGCAATTGATACAGGATGAAGGTTGGTTTCGGCTAGAGCTTTTGCGATTGGAAGGTATTTGACCTCAACAGAAACTTCATTTACTGTCATTTTTCCGGTGGTCAAAGTGCCAGTCTTATCGAAAATTATGGTGTCTACTTTGGAACTCTTCTCAAAAACTTCTGGACCCGAAATCAATATTCCGAGAGTTGCAGCTCTTCCTGAACCGACGACCAGTGCAGTTGGTGTAGCAAGCCCTAGAGCACAAGGGCAAGCAATCACAAGAACCGCAATCATGATTTCCAGAGTTCTGCTTGAGTCCATAAACCACCAAGCAATACCAGTTAAAACTGTTAATCCCAAAACCACTGGAACGAAAATTGCGCTGATTCGGTCTGCTAGTCGGGCTATCTGGGCTTTTGAACTTTGGGCAGCGGCAACCATTGCGGCTATCTGAGAGATGCGGGTTCTTGCTCCTGCTGAAGTGACCAAAATTTCGAGCGGACTATTTAGGTTAAGTGTGCCAGCAAATACTTCTGTACCCGCAATTACCGAAACAGGCTTTGATTCACCAGTTAACATTGAAGCATCAATGGTTGAGTTTCCAGACTTAACAATTCCGTCTACTGGAATGGTTGATTCCACAGTCACGCTAACCAAATCATTTTCGTTGATGTCTGCGATTTCAATTTCTTGCCACTTATCGTCGCGAAAAACTCTTGCTGTTTTAGGAGTTGCTTTAGCAATTGCCCTGAGTGCTGCACTTGCTTGGCGTTTGTTACGAGATTCAAGCCAACGGCCCAAAACCACAAACACTGGCACCACTACTGCGACATCAATATATAGATGAGGTTGGTGATGGCTAGTAGTTATCAATTGGTAGATGGATCCAAAATATGAAGTAATCACACCGATACTAACCAAGGTGTCCATCGTGGTTGATTGATGTTGAGCATTAGTGAGCATTGCACGGTGCAGTGGCCAAGCTGTCCAGGTAACAATTGGAATAGCCGCAATTAACGAGATTAGTTGCCAGTTGTTGAACTGGAATGATGGAATCATTGCTACAAGGAAGACAGGAAAAGCAATTATCGCTCCTACTAGCCACCGTCTAAATAAATCTTTTTCGTGATCAGCTTCCCATTGTGCAACTAGCTCATCAAGCAAAGGGTTGGGTGCAATTGCGTTATAACCAGCATTATCAACGGTTTCAATTAGCTGATTGATTTCAATTGACTCATCAAACTGAACATGTGCAATACCGGTTGCATAGTTGACACTGGCATTTACGTTTTCAAGTTTGTTTAACTTACGCTCGATTCGATGCGCGCAAGATGAACAGGTCATCCCCGTTACAACAAGGTCAACCTGATTGGGCATTACGCACCTACGACTTCGTATCCTGCTTCTTTGACAGCTGCTGATACTTCGTTTGGATTTAAATCAGATTCTGATTCAATTGTGACTTCGCCACTTTCAAGTACAACATTGACTGCAGTAACTCCTGCCAACGCTTCAAGTTCCTCAGTTACTGATTGAACACAGTGACCACAGGTCATTCCAGAAACTTTAATTTTTGTTGTAGACATTTTTAACCTCTATTAGTAGCTTGTTTAATCAAAGAATCGAAAAGTGAACCCAGATCGCTATCGCTTGCCTCAACTGATTGTGGGAATAGCGATGTTTCAGTAAGTCCCGGTGCAACATTCACTTCGATAAACCAGATTTCATTGTTCTTATCGATAATTAAATCGCTGCGGGATAGATCTCGCAAATTAAGCGAGTTGTGAATCACTTTTGCGCCATCTATGGCTTTCTTTGATATTTCATCACTCAAGCGAGCTGGGCAAAAGAATTCAGTAATTCCTGCTGTGTATCGGTGGTGATAGTCATAAAAACCGCTGTCAGGAAGAATTTCGACGATAGGAAGAGCTTTCAATTCGCCATCCACCTCAACCACTGAAACCGCAATCTCTGTACCTTCGATGAACTGTTCTATAACCGCAATTTCACCGTAAGCGAATGACGAAACCAATGCGCTTGGTAGTTGATTTGCTTCCTGGACAATGGTTGCTCCTTGAGCAGAACCACCGCGAGCTGGTTTCACCATTGCGGGCAAACCAACCAGATCGAGTACTGCAGTAATTACAGCATCTGCTCCAAGTTCGCGGAATGTTGCGTGCGGTAGGGCTACACCTTTCGGCACATTCAAACCAGATTTCGCCACAATCGATTTTGCGACTGGTTTGTCGAATGCGATACGGCAGGCATCAGGTGTGGATCCAACATAAGGAAGTTGCAGTGCTTCAAAAACGTCTCGCAAAGTTCCATCTTCACCCGCAGCACCGTGGAGCATTGGGATAACTACATCAGGTTTATTGTCGGAGAGGAATTTCAACAAAGATGCGTCAGTATCTTTAACGACAACATCATGCCCAAAGTCACGCAACGATTCGGCAAGACGGCGGCCTGATTTTTCAGATACGTCTCTTTCGTGGGATAAGCCACCAGCGAGAACTACGACCTTCATCATTACCTCACATTAGGAGCTGGAGTGTTGGCAAAATTCGGCATTTCCGTTTGCGGCATAGCATCCGGTCCAAATGTTGCTAACAAATCAAGCTCTTGTTCAACGACGGATGAAAGTCTGCGAACACCTTCAACAATTCTTTCTGGAGTTGGATAGCAGTAAGAAAGCCGCAGATTGCTGCTTCCTTGACCATCTACATAGAAACCAGTTCCCGGAACATATGCGACCAATGAAGTCACTGCGCGCGGCAACATTGCTCGAGAATCAATTCCTTCAGGAAGAGTTACCCAGGAATAAAAACCACCAGTTGGAACTGTCCACTTTGTACCAGCGGGCATCAAAAGTTTCATTGTGTCTAGCAATGCATCGCGACGTTCTTTGTAGGTATCACGGAAAATCGCAATTTGATCTCGCCAGGGTTGAGTCCGCAAGTATTCACTAACTGTTAATTGTGAAAAGTTTGATGGACACAAAACGGCAGACTCGGCAGCCAGCACAAGTTTTTCACGAACACCATGCGGTGCTAGCACCCAACCAACGCGCAATCCAGAAGCGATTGTTTTTGAGAATGAACCGAGATACAAAACTTGGTTTGGTTCATCCGCACGCATAGCGCGTGGAACTACTCCGTCGAATCCAAGAAGACCGTATGGATCGTCTTCGAGAACAGCAAGATCATGTTTGCGAGCTACTTCAAGAACTTGTTGACGACGTTCTGGAGTTTGAGTGATACCGCCAGGATTGTGGTAGGACGGAATCGTGTAAAGAAGTTTGATTGTCTTGCCAGCTTTTTCTAAGCGGGTCACTGTTTCTTCAAGTGCAACAGGATCAAGACCAACTTCGTCCATTGGCACATGTACAACTTCACATTCGTAAGCGCGGAAAACTCCGAGTGCGCCAACATATGAAGGGGATTCAACCAAAACAACATCGCCTGGGTTGCAGAAAACTCGGACAACTAAATCCAGTGCCATTTGCGAACCAGTGGTCACAACAATGTCATCAGCATTCGCATTGATGCCAACTTCTGCCATTACTTCAAGAATCTGTTCACGAAGGAACGGATCTCCTTGACCAGAGCCATATTGCAAAGCGGTAGCGCCGCGCTCACGAATCATCTTTGCGATGTTGTCTGCCATTAAATCTAGATCAAGTGCCTGCACATAAGGCATGCCACCAGCTAGTGAAACAACTTCAGGGCGGGAGGCAACGGCGAACAAAGACCGAATTTCACTCGCAGTCATACTCGAGGCTCGCTTTGCGTACCTCGAAATCCATGGGTCTAAGCGTGAGCCGTCTTGTTGCATGTTGCACCTCCTTAGGGTGCGTACTTTGCCCTATTTGAAGATGTTTTTCTGCTTCGGGCTCAAGTTGAGCATAAGTTGGGTTTAGGAGCAGAATTACCTCAGGAAATCGGAGGAATCATGAAGGTTCTAAAAGGCTTATTCGCCTTGTTAATTGTTGGTGTTATTGCTGGGTTTATTTTGAGCTTGGTTGCGCCAAATCTGGACCTAGCATCTGCAGAATTTGATGATGACGAAAGTGAATTTTAAGAACTTTTAGTTCACAGGTTCGAAGAACACAGATACGCCGGTGGCAATTCCCGCCACGAAATTTTCAACAAATTTATTCTCATTAAAACTTTCCAAATTTGCACTATTTAAGTTAATCACTACCGCCGGCATTCGGGTTAGGCGCAAAATTTCCCAAGATCTCGCATTAACTGCAACTTCTTTCGAAATGCTTTCACTAACTGCATCTTGGATTCGAGTTGCAGCTCGTTGACCGGTATGTGACCAACCTCCGTGTTCTGATCCAAAATGAAAAATCAATTCTGGATTATCAAGATTGCATTGAATAGCTAAAACTAAATCAGCGCCAATTTTGTTACAAAGATTTGCTCGGTCTATTTCTGAAGCCGCAGATGGTTTCATCAAAGGATGAGTAAGCGCGACTGTCGCACCCAAAGCGGTAAGTCTGCCTTGAAGTTTATTTGCAACTAGATTCACAAGGTTTTCGTTTGCCCCACCGATTTCTGGATCTAGTGCAATAGTTTTATTAGCAATACCGGTTCTCATCGCATCAAGAACAACAGATTGTCGCAGTTTTTCTGAACGTCCACCAGAAACGGTTTTACGTAAACGATGGAAAGCTTCGAAAGTTAGTGATGCTGCAATTCCGTCTTCGATCAGTCCTACTGATTTTTGAAATTCTCGTAAGGCGCGGTCAGTAAGTTTGCCGAAAATACCATCAACTTTTCCGCAATCAAAACCTAACGTCGTTAGTCGCTGTTGAAGCGAAACCACATCATCACCTTGCATCAAGTGTCCAGGTGTAAATGAAAGAGTGCGATCCCCTAATGCCCAAAGCGCTTCTTCTAAACGAGCAAGAGTTAAAGGACCAATCAATCCATCCGGAGTTAACCCGCGTGCAGTTTGAAAAGCGCGAACAGCAATATCAAGTCGTTCGTCGAAGAATGTTGGTTCTTCGCAATCAACAGTAAAACCCATGTGGGCTAATCGCGCTCGGATTTCGCCAACAGCGACATCGCGGTCGCCACGACGAAGGAGGCGCATGGCAGTCCTTATAGGTATGCAGCCAAATCAGCGAGCAAAGCAGCTTTTGGCTTTGCACCGATGATTTGCTTAACAACTTCGCCACCAACATAAACATTTAATGTTGGGATGCTTGTTACGCGTGCATTGGTTGCAGAAACAGGGTTTTCGTCAACGTTTAATTTTGCGATGACGATTTTGTCAGCATTTTCGCCAGCGATTTCTTCCAAGATTGGAGCAACCTGTCGGCAAGGTCCACACCATTCAGCCCAAAAATCAACGATTACTGGTTTGTCGCTCTTAAGAACTTTTGCGTCCCATTCAGCATCTGTAACTGTGATGGTGTTGTTTGCCATTTTGTCTCCTATAAATATCTGTGGCGAAGCCTATTAAATGTGAGCCGATTAGTGTGCGAGCCAGCGCTCAGCATCAAGTGCAGCGGCACAGCCTGAGCCAGCTGCGGTGATTGCTTGGCGGTAGCGGTTGTCCACTAGATCGCCAGCAGCGAACACTCCATCGATGTTGGTTGCAGTGGTGCGACCTTTAACAACTACGTATCCTTCAGAATCAGTTTCAACTACACCTTTGACTAATTCTGAACGAGGTTCGTGACCAATTGCCACAAACAACCCAGTGACAGGAAGAATTGATTCGCTGCCATCAACGGTGTTCTTAAGTTTTAGACCAGTTACTTTGTCTTCACCTAAAACTTCTTCAACAGCAGAGTTCCAAACGAATTCAAGTTTTGGATCATTCTCTGCGCGAGCTACCATGATTTTTGAAGCACGCAATTCATCGCGGCGATGAACTAGATAAACCTTTTCGGCGAAGCGAGTTAAGAAAGTTGCTTCTTCAACTGCAGAATCGCCACCACCAACTACAGCAATGGTTTGACCGCGGAAGAAGAAACCATCGCATGTTGCACACCATGAAACACCGTGGCCTGAAAGTCGCTTTTCGTTTGGAACTCCAAGTTCGCGATATGCAGAACCCATTGCCAAAATAATTGACTTAGCTTGGTACGTCTTGCCGCTGCCATCAGTTACAGTTTTGATGTCGCTAGAAAAATCAATAGCAGTTACATCGTCAGTAATAAATGTTGCACCGAACTTTGCAGCTTGTGCTCGCATATTGTCCATCAAAGCTGGACCCATGATTCCTTCAGGAAATCCTGGGAAGTTTTCAACTTCAGTGGTGTTCATCAAAGCGCCACCGGCTGTTACCGCACCTTCGAAAACAAGTGGTTCGAGTTGTGCGCGGGCTGCATATAGACCAGCTGTGTAGCCCGATGGACCAGATCCGATGATTATTACGTTGTGAACGGTCACAAAAACTCCAGGATTTAGAAATGGTGCAGGGCTCGGAGTTTAGTTGACTAAGAATTTAACGACCTTTTGAGCCACGAATTTTCTGTATGGCGAGCGTTCTTAGAGCGGTTAGTTCACTTACCCGCATAAAGTTTGCAATAACGAAATAACTTGAAAGTCCTGCTACCCAAGTAAAAATCAGACCTAAAAGAAGACCAATTTGTCCCGGGACTAAGTCATACAAGCCCAGACGGCGCATCACCCAACCTAAAGCGAATGCTGGAATGCTCGCAATCAAAACCCTCACCAAAACAACTGTTACTCCACCAGCAGGCAGATGGCCAAGGTCTTTGCGAAGTTTGATCCATGAATATGCGCCGATCCACAAATAAGTGATTGTGTAACCGACCCCAAACATTGCAACTTTTAATTCGGGTGTTGCGATTTGGAAGAGCGGAATACTGATTGCGAGGGTAATCACATTGATGTAAATAGAAAGAATGAATGGAGTTTTCGTGTTTTCCATTGCATACCAAGCGCGATTTAATAAATAAATTATCGAAAATGAAGGCAGACCAAGAGCGAAGCAAGCCGCAACAGTTCCCGTAGCACTTGCGGCGGCAGTTCCAGCAATACCGTTTGCAAATAACAAAGTAGTGATTTCATTTGCAGTTGTTGCAAGTAATCCCGCTATTGGCACCATCATCACTAAGACAACGCGTACAGATTTAACCACTTCATCACCGAGAAGTTTGAAATCTTTGGCGTGTGCGATTTTGCTTAATGCAGGAAGTAATGCGGTCACCAATGAAATTGTGATAACTGAATGTGGCAAAATGAAAATCAAGTTTGCCTTTTGGTATGTGGTCAATCCTGTTGGCGTGCCACCAGTTGCACCTGTTACTAAGTTCGCACCTGTCACAAAACGTGTGACTATCGAATAAGTGATTTGGTTGACGACGATGAGTCCGATTGTCCATTTTGCGAGTGAAAAAGATTTGCCAAGATCTGCATCTCGCCAATCGCTTCGCCATTTGAAACTATAACCAGTCTTCAGAAGTAGTGGAATCAAAATAAGTGCTTGGACAGCTACACCAGCTGTAGAACCAAGACCAAGCAACCAAACTTCTTTAGTGGATAGCGAAACCAAATTATCTGAATGAGCTGATGTAAGAATGAAATAGACAAATACTGTTATTGCGACCAAGTTATTTGCTACTGGTGCAAAAAACGCTGCTGCGAATTTTCCACGAGCATTGAGCACCTGCTGCAGCATTGTGTATGCCCCGTAGAAGAAAATTTGTGGAAGACAAAGTCGAGCAAAAGCCACAGCTAGTTCATATTGTGAAGCAGGAGTGTCAGGACTTGTGTAAATGCTGATCAAGATTGGCGCCAAGATGACAGCAAGTGCACTAATTACTAACAATGCAACTGCAGTTAGTGAAAGCAAACGATCTGAAAAAGCTTTACCACCATCAGAATCATTTTCAATGTGTCGAACTAGTTGTGGAACAAAAACCGAATTGAGTGCGCCACCAATTAGTAGCAAGTAAACAATGTTAGGAAGTGTGTTACCAAGAGAGAAAGCATCTGAGACAAGAAAGAAGCCGAGAGCAGCTGTCATTGCAACATCTCGAAGCACACCAGTTATGCGAGACGTAATTGTTCCGATAGCCATCAACGAGCTATTGCGCACCACTGAGTTTTTGTCGCTCACAATTACTTATTCTCCCGTGGAGCAGAATGCGAAGCCTTGATTCGTTTCAATGTGTTGCGCAGAGCAAAAATGATTAAGAGCAAAAATGCTGCACCGATTACCCAAGCTGCTGCTTGGGCGTATGCTGAAGATGAGACTTCGATGGATATCGGTGCACCGATTTTTTTACCGTCAGAATCCACAAGTTGCAACTGCAAGTAGGCAGTATCGGTACCAATCAATCGGGTTGGAATTTCGATGCTCTTTCGACGTCCTGGCGCAATGGTCATATCGGAAACTTCTTGTGGGATCACCCGAACCGAAGGAATGCCTTGAGATTTGATTCCAATTTGAATTGGCACACTGAGGTCGTTACGTATTGTGATTGGCACAGCTGCGGATTCGCCTGGGAATACCACGCTTCCTGAAGACATAATTCTTACTGCACTATTTAGGCCATCTAGGAATAGGGTTGTTTGCTTCTGCAATTGAGCAAGTGTTGTCGCAGTTCCTTCGGTGTTTGCGAGACGGATAACGCCATATTCGATTTGAGATTCTTCAATTGCACCTGTGATCAATGAGGCCAAATGATTTCGAGTTAATTTTGCATACTTAATTGCATCAATAGAAGATTCAGGCAAATTATTAACTGTGCCATCTGAAGCTCGAGTGCGGTTGTTTGCTGAGTAATTGGTGAAGTCACTTAACTTAACAAGTTTCAACCAGGGAGCAGAGAGCGCATTGATTGCTGCATTAGCTTTTGATTCCGTAATTGTTTCAAGATTCATACTTGGCATCAGAACGATGAATCTCTTCAAACTTGGTTGTTCAAGTGCAGTAATTAATAAGTCTCCGGCAAAAGCCGCTTGATACATAGCTGGATTTGTTGTCGCGTTGATTGCGTTGCTAAATAGTTTGGACGCGTATTGATCTACTACTGGT
>JBDKLK010000026.1:0-13010 GCA_039795655.1 Actinomycetota bacterium | reverse complement strand
GGTGCAAAATTCACCAAACCAGTTTTAATTGATGACCGAGTAATCCAAGATATTGAAGACTTAATTCCACTTGCACCACTTCACAACCCAGCTCATCTAGCGGGAATAGAAGGACTGCGAAAACTTTTGCCTAATACACCTCAAGTGGCGGTATTTGATACTTCATTCCACAGCACTATTCCAGTTCATGCAAGTACTTACGCGATTCCCGTCGTAATTTCACAAAAATACGAAATTAGGAAATATGGATTTCACGGAACAAGTCATGAATACGTTGCAAATCAAACTGCTAAGTTCTTGAATCAAGATATCAATGAAACCAGTTTGATAATTTGTCATATTGGAAATGGTGCTTCAGTAACTGCCGTGCTAAATGGTCAGAGCATCGATACTTCTATGGGGTTGACTCCACTTGAAGGTTTAGTCATGGGAACCCGTTCGGGCGACATTGATCCTGGTGTGATTTTCCACCTTGCAAGAGTTGCTGGAATGGAGATAACCCAGCTCGACGATTTACTTAATAAACAAAGTGGTTTGATAGGGCTTGCTGGTTCTATAGATATGCGAGAGATTTGGGAACGCGAAAAAGCTGGTGATACTCAAGCAAAACTAACTCGTGAGATTTATGCCTATCGAATTCAAAAATACATTTCAGCCTATTTTGGAATCTTGCCAAATCTTTCTGGCGTGGTTTTCACAGCTGGGGTTGGTGAAAATGATTATGCGCTACGTCAGCAAATTATTGAGCAGTTGAATCATCTCGGATTTGAGATTGATGTTGAGTTAAATCAAAATGCACCGAAAACATCATGTGCTATTTCTAAAACAAATTCAAAATTTGGAGTTTATGTAGTTCCAACGAACGAAGAAGTTGCTATTGCTAAAGCTGCACTTTTAGTCAAGTACTAAGAAAGTATCAGCAACTCGGTCAATTAGCGCAAACCAGGCTTCAGGATCTACTTTTTCGTCAACAAAGTCATCCACGATGCGTCCCAATGTGTATGACTGAATCAAAAGTGCTATTGCTCGAGCATCAATTTCTTTTTTAACCAATCCGCGATCTTGACCAGTCTCAACAATTTCTGCTAGACCATCGGTGAGTCGTTGTTGTTCTGCTCCGAGTGCGACCCGAAAGCGTTCACTTTTACCGGTTCTAGCGATTGCTGAAACTCTGTCCATTCGCAAAACTGTTAGTAGTGGATTTTGAGTTGCGCGGGTAACTTTTTGTAAGTCGGCACGTAACTCTTGCACGGTATTTGAGTGCATGATGGTTTGAGTCAGTTTGCTGATTGTTGCATCCACATAGAGTGAAAATCTCTTTACTTCGGCAGACTCAATCAGTTCATCAAAATCTTCAAAGTGGTGATACATCGAGCCTTTGGAAACCTTCGAGATTTCCAAAATTTGATCCAAGGTGATTGCCTCGACTGGGTGCTGATCTATAAGCGCGATTACGGTCTCAAGAAGCTTAATTTTGGTGGGATGTATCCGAACCTCGGTTTTTGATGGCATAGGTAGTAATTTAGTGCCAACTCAAGGCTCGGAGAAATAAATGACATCGATTCAGCACTGGATATCAGGCGAGAATTACCAAGGCAAGTCACCTCGTCAAGGCGATGTGTTTGACCCGGCAATTGGTGAAGTAACAAAGCAAGTTTTGTTCGCATCTACTGATGATGTTCGACATGCTGTCGAATCCGCCAAAGTGGCTTTTACTTCTTGGTCTACGACTCCACTCGCAGCGCGCCAACAAGTCATGTTTAGTTTCCGCGAACTTCTAAATGCCCGAAAAGGTGAGCTTGCAGAAATCATTACATCAGAACACGGCAAAGTGGTTTCTGATGCATTAGGTGAAGTCACCCGTGGTCTTGAAGTTGTTGAGTTTGCTTGTGGAATTGCACACCTCATCAAAGGTGACCACACAATTAATGCATCAACCGGAGTTGATGTTCATTCCACCCGCGAAGCTCTCGGTGTCGTAGGAATCATTAGTCCATTCAATTTCCCAGCAATGGTTCCGATGTGGTTTTTCCCAATCGCAATTGCAAGCGGCAATACAGTGGTTCTTAAACCAAGCGAAAAGAATCCATCTGCTGCAATCTGGATTGCGAGACTTCTAAAGGAAGCAGGGCTGCCAGATGGCGTATTCAACGTGATTAACGGTGACAAAGAAGCTGTAGATGAATTGCTAACTAATCCGGATGTCGCTGCAGTCTCTTTTGTTGGTTCAACACCTATTGCGAAATACGTTTATGAAACTGGAACTGCAAACGGAAAACGTGTTCAAGCACTAGGCGGCGCAAAGAACCATATGTTGGTGTTGCCTGACGCCGATCTTGATTTCACAGCAGACGCCGCTGTCAATGCTGGTTTCGGATCTGCAGGTGAGCGCTGCATGGCGATTTCGGTTTTGGTTGCCGTTGAACCTGTTGCTGATGCACTCATCGAAAAAATCAAAGAACGAATTGCAAAAATCAAAACAGGTGATGGCCGTAAAGCTTGCGATATGGGTCCATTGATTACTTCACAACATCGCGACAAAGTTTCTTCTTACATTGAAATTGCAAGACAAGATGGCAGCACAATTGTTGTCGATGGTCGCGAAGTTAAAGTAGACGGATCCGAAAACGGTTTTTGGCTTGGACCAACTTTGATTGACAACGTGAAAACAAACTCTGCTGTTTACACTGACGAAATTTTTGGACCAATTCTTTCCGTTGTTCGCGTGAAAACTTTTGCTGAAGGTGTTGAACTTATTAATTCAAATCGTTACGGCAACGGCACTGCAATTTTTACAAACAATGGTGGCGCAGCACGTAAGTTTGAGAGAGAAGTTCAGGTTGGCATGATTGGTATCAATGTGCCGATTCCAGTACCGATGGCCTACTACTCATTTGGCGGCTGGAAGGCCTCGTTGTTTGGGGATACGAAGGCTCACGGAGCCGAAGGGGTGCATTTCTTCACCCGAGGCAAGGCTGTGACCAGCCGTTGGCTAGATCCTTCACAGGCTCAAGTGGGTGGAATTAACCTCGGATTCCCGCAAAATAAGTAGGAATTGGCTCGGAAATACAAGAAAAAGTCCTGAGTAATCCAAGGAATATCCAAGAGGTAGCCAATGTGGTTACCAAGCGTCTGAAGCTCGCCTAATGTCTCCTGTTGAGAGCCCAAACGGGCCAAAACAGGAGTGAAAATGCGTAAATCATCTGCTAGAACAGCAGTGGTATTCGGCGGTGCTTTAGCTGGCGTTACCTCTACTGTGGCATTTGGCGCACAGGCCGCTCTGTTCCCACAGGCCGATCAGAACTCAGCGCTTTCCGGTCTAATGGCAAGCCCTTCAACTTCTGCTTCAGTTAATTCTGGAACTACCCCGAAACCTGAGGTGACCAAGAAGTCAACCAAGAAGCAAAAAGATAAAGCGAGCCAAACCCCAACCCCAGCAGCAACCAAAACTGCAAAGAAACACAAGAAACTCAACAATGGTGGCGGCTCAACCCCAACTCCAACGGAATCAACCCCAACCCAAAGCGGTCCGGTTGATGGAACTTATGTTGGTTCAAACGCAAAAGCTCTGAACTTTGGTTACGTAAAAGTTCAGATCACCGTCAGCGGTGGTCAAATGACAAACATCGAATTTCTTTCAATTCCACAAAGAGATAGCAAATCGGTTGAACTTTCAAACCGCGCTCTTCCTCAATTGGTAGATGCAGCACTCTCTTCACAATCTGCAAGTATCGGAAACGTCTCTGGCGCATCTTGGACAACTCGCGCATTCAAGTCTTCACTTGCAGCTGCAATGACGGAGGCTGGACTATGACTAATCTAGATATGAACCAGCCACAAGTAACTTTTGCAAGCCTTGAAGGTTGGCAACGTAAAACCCATCTTGAAGAAGTTTGGGGAACTGTTGTTACTTACGATATTCGTGGTGAAGAAATTGGTCCGGAAGTTGAAGAAGCAATTTCGGATTCGGTTCGTTTTCTTCATCAAGTTGATGAATGGTTCTCGACTTACCGCGTTGATAGCCCGATCACAGCTTTGCGCAATGGATTACGTTCTTTTGAACAAATGCCAGAAATCGTGCAACAAGTACTCGACAACTGCATGTACTTGAAGGATTTAACTGAAGGTGTTTTTGATCCATGGTCAGTCGACGGTGGCGTTGATCCTTCTGGTTACGTAAAAGGATGGGCAGCAGACATCGCAGCTGACCTAATCGTCGCTGCAGGATTCCCAAATGTTTCAGTGAACGCTGCTGGCGATGTTTCCTGCCGTGGTTTCCAGTCACCTGAAAAACCTTGGGTTGTAGGAATCCGTCACCCAGAACACGAAATGCAAATTGTCCGTTCAACTTCAGTATTGAATGGTGCAATTGCAACATCGGGTGAATACGAACGCGGCAAGCACATCATGAATCCACTGACTGGCAAACGCGAAGTGCAATTGACTTCTGCGACTGTTGTTGGCCCAGATGGCGGAATGGCTGACGCACTAGCAACCGCACTAGTGATTGCCGGTGAAGAAGGAGCGCGCTGGTTTGCGAATCTTCCAGACTGGTCAGTGTTCTTAATCCGCGGTGAACAAGCACAATTTTTCGGACCTGCGTTCGATCCAAACTTCTCTCTAACACAAGGAGCAACCAAATGAAAAAATCAGTAATCAGATACTCAGCTTCGGTTTCAGCCGCAGCTTTGTTTGCAGCGCTATCAATTGGCGGCACAGCTTTTGCTAGTGGTCATGATGACGATGACGATGATGACGATGATGATGACGATGACGATCATGAAGTTGTGATTGATATTTGCACTAGCCCTGGTGATTTTGAGTCAGCTGTTGCAAAAGAGGTTCGCCATAGCCCTGGTGTTAAGAAGGCTGACGACAACGTTGAGAAGGCGCAAAAGAATTACACAAAGGCTGTTAAGTCAGAAGCAACGGCTTTGACTAAGTTGAATCGCACAAAACTTCAAAGCGGCAAAGGTCACGCAACCCAAATTGCAAAAGCTCAACTTGCCTATAACAAAGCAGTTCTGGCATCTGCAGCCGCTCTTGCAGTCTACGAAGAAAAGCTTGCAATCTTCACAGACTTGAGCGCTACCGCTGAGGCTTCAGTTCGTAGCCGTTTCAATTCAGATTGTGGAATTGTTGATCCAACACCAACAGACACAGCAACTCCAACCCCTACAGACACTGCTACTCCAACACCAACTGATACCGCAGTTCCAGTTCCAACAGACACAACTCCTGTGACTCCAGTTGAATTGGTAGCTCCAACAGGTTTGACAACAAACACTGCTACATCACTGAACACCGGTGCTTTTAGATTGAAGTGGAATGCTGTAACCGGCGCGACTTCATACAAGATCTTCCGCGACGGTGTTCAAATCGGAACTTCGAACACAACTACCTACACACCAAGTGCTTCAACCCTAAGTTCATTGAAGTCTTACACAGTTGTTGCAACTGATGGCACTGTTGACTCACCTGCATCTGCTGCAATCTCAGCAAGTCCTTACCAAGGAACTTCTGTTGCAGATAAAAAAGGTTTGAAGTTATACGGTTACATTCAAGTATCGATAGCCGTAACTGATCAGCGAATCACAGGTTGCTGGGCAACTTACCCAACTTCAAGTGATTCAGGCACAATCAACAAGAGTGCGATTCCAAAGTTCTGTGCCGCTGCAATCACAGCTCAATCTTCAGCTGTGTCAAACATCTCTGGTGCTTCAGCAACATGGACTGCATTCAAAACTTCACTACAAGCAGCACTAACCGCTGCCGGAATCTAAGGAAACAAAATGACAACCAACAAAAAGAAAATTGCTTGGGTCGCTACCGGCTTCGCAACAATTGCTGCAAACTCATTAAGCCCAGCACTTATCAGTCCAGCTTCCGCAGCCAACGTTCCATTGCCAACTTGCGATGCAACTCAAACTGATTCTGCAATTGATGCGACATTGGCAACCTACAACACTGCTGCAATCAACACCTACAAGGGTGGAGCTAAATACAAGCAACTTGTTGCCGCGGTAAAGAACGCACAAAAGGCGCTTAAAGGCAAAAAGGGCAAAGCAAAAACAACCGCTCAAAAGAATCTCGATAAAGCTATTGCAAAACGCAACAAAGCTTTAGCTGATGCAACTACAGCTGCAACTGTTACCCAATTCGCTGCGACAGTTACCGGAACTCCGGTTCTAGAAACTACCCGCGAAAATGCAATGATGACTTGGGGCGACTACACCACACGCATTTTTGTTAAAGGTGGAAAAGCTGTAGATCTTTGCTACGCGATTGATGAATCAGATCATTCAGCTGAAGACCAAGCAATTTCACAGAATGATTACATTTCACTTTGGCCACTTGATGACATTGCCACCGAATTGGTGCCAGGTAATAGTGCAAAGACAGCAGTTCAAATCAATACCTCATTTGAAGACCAAGTAAATACTTACATCCAATCTTTTGGTGAAGATTTTGCTGACTGGACTTGGGATACCCAATTGGGTGCAATGACAAGTGCAACCTACACAGTAAAAACTTTCTACGATTCAATCCAAGCTGCACTAATCGAAGCTGAATTAATCACAGAGTAGTTTTGCCAAATAATCTCCTTCCCTAAAACAAATCGGGCCTCGCGTTTGCGAAGCCCGATTTGTTTATGAACAGAAATAATGGTTAACAGGTGCAGCGTTCTTCTGGTGTAAACATCGCTAGAACTTGATCTTTGTGTTGACCACATCCGGACCAGGTGACCTTTTGGCATTTCTGGCATCTAATCGGACTGCACATTTGTTACCTCTTTCTTAGTGTCCTCAGCATACCCCTGGGGGTATCTGTTACGCAAGTATTTACAGGGGCAGTGGGATACTTGGGCTATGGGTAAAGCAGAAGTTTCCGCACGAAATATGAAGCATAAGGCACATCGGGCTGGCTGGCTAAGAGCCGCCGTTCTCGGTGCGAATGACGGTCTGGTTTCTACCTCAGCCCTTATGGTCGGTGTGGCTGCTGCGTTGATTGATAGCCGTGACATCTCTGCAGTTATTACCGCTGGTATCGCTGGTATTGCGGCTGGTGCGATGAGTATGGCTGCTGGCGAATTCGTTTCGGTTGCTGCCCAGACAGATGTTGAAGAAGCGGACACCAAAATGGAGTTGGCTCAGTTGGCCGAGGATCCAGAAGGTGAACTCGAGGAACTCGCCGAGATCTATATGCAACGCGGCCTACCTAAAGAACTGGCTTTCCAAACTGCACAAGCTCTGACTGATCACGATGCGCTGGGTGCTCACCTCCGTGAAGAACTTGGCCATCACGAAACAAGTAAAGCGAATCCAGTACAAGCGGCTATTGCCTCAGCGCTTTCGTTCATTATGGGCGCACTGATTCCGTTTATCGGAATTTTGGTTCCAGTTGAAGAAAAAGTGTTTTCAATTGTTGGTGTGACAATTGCTGGACTTTTCTTAACCGGTTTTCTTTCGGCAAAAGCAGCAGGTTGTGGCATTTTGCGACCAACACTTCGCGTCGTAATCGGTGGTTCGATTGCTATGGCAGTGACTTCAGCAGTTGGTTTGATCTTCGGAGCTGTTGCCTAAAAAACTTAAGTGTCATGTTGTTCCTTCATACTTCGGCTAACGGAGGAAAACATGGCAATCAACTACATCAACTCAGACGCTTACTACAACTGGCAACCTGGCGGAGAAAATCACCCTACTCAGGGTCGCCGCTACCAACACAGCACCCGTGTGCTTGAACAACTTCAAACCGAAGGTGTGCTCGAACTAAAACAAATCGAAACCCGCTCTGCAACTCTCGAAGAACTCGAATTGGTGCACGACAACGATTACATCAACCAAGTTTTAGTTGATGGCGAATGTCACGAATGGGTTGGTTCAAAACCTGATCAAGCAGAAATCGCAGCAAAACTATTCGGCGGCACAATGTTGGCTGTCGAAATGATTGCTGCTGGTGCAAAATTCGTGGTCAATCTGCCAGGTGCTAAGCACCACGCGATGCGTTCTTATGCTTCGGGATTCTGTGTGTTCGCTGATTTTGCTGCAGCCGGAATTCGGTTTGCAGATGTGTATGGAAAACGCGCAGCCATTTTGGATATCGATGTTCACCATGGTGATGGAACCGAAGAACTTCTTCGCGACCGTGAAGATGTGTTCACTTTTTCAATCCATGAAAAAGGGTTATTCCCAAACACTGCAAACGAAGCGGTTAGTGACAAAACCAAATGGATTTATAACCGACCGCTAGTTTCAGGCGCTGGAGATTTTGAACTTCTTGCAGCTGTCAAAGATTTCGTTGAGGCTTCAAAAGAATTCAATCCTGACGTAATCATGATTGCAGGTGGGGCTGATGGCCATCACGCTGATCCACTAGCACATCTTGAATACACCGAAATTGGTTTTGCTCGCGCAGTACGAACCGTCAAAGAGGCTTTTGGTGATTTGCCAATTCTGTTTTCTGGTGCCGGTGGTTACCGCCCAGATGATTACACACCAGCAATGTGGCTTTCTGCCATACTTGCACTCGACGGAAAAACCGATGATGAAATCATCGACCTCAAGATTCTTGAAAGGGTGCGAACTGTGGTTTCAAAGCGCGGCGATCTGTATGCACCGGAATGGGTTTCAGCAGATCAAGAACCAAAAGAACTTCATACCGAGATTCTTCCTGGATTTTTCATGGGTGGAACTGCAGAAGATGACACCATCGATTACGCAAAACCACTATCAACTTTTGAACATGGAATCCCATTCGATGCGGTTGTGACACTTTATTCATGGGCGCAACCAATGCCTTGGGGAATCGAAGAACTTCGTTATGGATTTGCTGATGCAAATATGTCTCACGTTGACGAAGCTCGTTTACATCGAATTGCCGAATGGGCACACGATCGCTGGAAAGAAGGAAAACGAGTTCTGGTTCGTTGCCAGGCGGGAATGAATCGATCCGGATTGGTTTCAGCTCTTGTGTTGATGCGCGACAACTATTCGGCAGAAGATGCAATCACATTGCTACGCACCAAGCGTTCTGAAGTAGTGCTGTTTAACGATGCATTCGTTGATTATCTAGTTGGACTGGAAGCGAAGAATTAAGAGTTTTTCTTAACAAATTCTGCAAGTTCATGCGCAACGCGATTCTTTTCTTCCTTGGAAACGCGCAATTGTTGAATGTTTAAAGTCCAACCAAGCGCAAGTTTGCCAGCCAGAGTAGGAACAACGAACAACTGCGAAGTTTGTTTATTCTCTCCATTGGAGTATGAAATGTTGTTTATGTAATGAATCTCTACATTTGGCAGAGTCTTGACCTGATCATGAACTTGGCGTCCTCCCAACAGGAGTATTTCTGCTGAAGTATTTTTGACTTGCCACTCAAAGAACCAATAGTCCTTTTGCAATACTCTCGCTTTATCACTACTTGAGATTTCACTCCAAGCTGGCTTGGTCGCATCTTGCACTAAATCAAGGTGACAGGCGGAGCCGTCCAAGTAACTTGCATTTAACCCTTTAAGAATTAACTCATTCTTGCCGAACCACGACCAAAGCGGGTTAGCCTTTTCGTGGAAGTATTGGTTGCAGCCTTCCATAATCTTTTCTGCATGTGATTCCGCAAGTACTTCGTCGATTTGGATACCTAAAGTTTGGAAGTCTGTGAGCCTCTTCTTTTTTAGAAGTCCAGCCTTGTTAACAAACTCTCGGGAACTTGGATTGATTCCTAAGGTTGCAACCTTTGCCTTAGTGAAATCTCCAAAAGAAATTACAGGTGTGGATCCAGGAATTACCGCATCAATTTCCGATTGTTGAAGAATTCTCTTAAGTACTTGCTCGTGCATATTTCCCCCTAGGTATGAAACAAATGGTAGCTAGAACTCTCTTAGTCTGGATACAGCGAACCGTTGCCGGTGTGGCTTGCATTTAGTAAATCAATTTCTGCTTGAGACAGTTTGATTTCAACAGCTTTTGCTGTTGAGTCGGCTGTAACTTTCTGGGTAAATGCAGGAATCGGCAACATTGCAGGTCCTTGAGTCAAAAGCCAAGCCAGTGCAATCTCTTGTGAAGTCGCATCGTGTGAAATGGCTACTTCGGCAAAAGTTGGATACATCTGACCTAGATTCTTTGCATCGTTTCCACCACCAAGCGGAGACCAGGCAAGATAGGCGAGACCTTTTTCGTTGCAGAAATCAAGTACATCAGCAAACTCGCGATAACGAGGTGATCTTTCATTCTCCACTATTGCGATGGTGCCACCACTTGCTTCCCAAGCCACTTCAAGTTCTGCGCGATTAACATTTGAAACACCAATGTATTTTGCGAAACCGCGTTCGCGAACTTCACACATTGCTTCGACAGCAGCAGCTAATGACTGCGTGCGATTCAAACGATGAATCAAAATTGCATCTGGCATAAAGCCAAGACGTTCGTTTGATTGTTCAGCGGCCTGAAGTAAATATTGAGATGAGTTGTCGCGTGGCCAGTCGCTACCTTTTCGCATAATGCCATTTTTAGTCACAACAAAAACTGAATCTCTACCGTGCGAATATTCACGGATTGCATTTCCGACAAGTTTTTCGTTGTGACCGAACTCTTCTGCAGATGGTGCATAACAATCGGCAGTGTTAATCAAATTCATTCCGAGATCAAAAGCGTGATGCCAAACGCTGCTTGCGTTTTCAACTTTTGCGCCAGCTTGGCTAAACGGCATTGCTCCAACACCGATTACTGGTAGTTCTTGGTGAGGAATTTGTTTGTGGGTTTGGGTTCGCATTAGTTTCTCGCTTTCGGAATCGAGTTTAACCACCATTGCATGATTGACTTAATTCGGTTTGCCCAAGCTCCTTCGTTGTGGCCAGTGCCTGGATAAATATGTGATTGCAAATGTGGCGCTTTCCATCCAAGTTCATGCAAAACTGAAATTGCATGGTCGTGGTGCGCTGAGTATGTTGCATCAAGTTCTGTTGTCCCATGATCAAGCCAAAGTTGGTGACCACTGTTTGGATGAGGAAGTGATTTCATAAATTCTTCAACAACTTTCAAAGTAGACATTGGAAAATGCGTTGAAAGCGAAATTGCGGTTCCGTAAATATCTGGATATTTTGAAATTGCATAAAGAGACGCGAGCCCACCCATACTTGAACCGCAAATTGCTATTGAAGATTTATCTTTTCGAAGCTCTACAACTTTTTCGATTGCGGGAATGATTTCGTTTATCAATTCATCTTGGTATGTATTTCCTAACAACGGCTTCTCTGATTGCACGCCGACAAATTCATATTCATCACCAGTTTGTTCGAGTATGTCCTGCGGCGCGTATTCGGCAGCCCGAGAGCGGCCGGTATTCCAAGGTCCGATCACCACTGGGAGGTTTCCAGTGAATTCGGGCAAATCGGACAGCGCTTCGGCTATCCGCCAAGATTTTTGACCAAAAGCTGTCTCGGGCAAAAAGATGTTTTGGCCATCGTGCATGACGAGCACTGGATAGGGTGATTTACTCTCATCAGGCACCCAAAAATCCACTCTGCGATTGGGGAATTCGAGAGTGTGAAGTTTGCCATTAGCTAGCCTGGTCACGCGTGAAAGCGTAGCCTCAAAGGGGCTACTGGGTATAGAAGAAGTTAGTCAATTGCCCTATTTCGCTGGCACACTCCGCTCATGCTTAAATTTAGTGTCATGGGCCTTAAAGGTGGTGTCGGAAAAACCTCTGTCACCTTGGGATTGGCTGGAGCTGCGACATTGCGCGGCCTTGCAACATTGGTCGTGGATCTTGATCCACAAGGAAACGCAACATCAATCCTGGCAGCAAAAAAACCGCGTGCAACTGTTGCAGATGTAATTGCTGAACCAACAATTGAAATGTTGGAACGTGCACTAACTATTTGTGAATGGGAAATTGAGCCAGGTGAGGTTGATGTATTGCCATCCACACCAGAATTAGTTGTGCACGATGCTTATTCACCTGGAACTTTCCGTCCGCGTCTTGCAAAAGCTTTGAAGTATCTAGATGGATACGACCTAGTTTTGTTTGACTGCCCACCTTCACATGGCAGTTTGGTTCGAGAAGCACTCGCTTTCTCTGACGCCGCAGTTGTGGTTTCAACACCATCATTCTTTGGTGCTCAGGGCGTAGATCGCGCTGTTGAGACCATTAAAGATATGAAGCGCAATCACAACCCAGATTTAGATTTTGCAGGCGTGATCGTTAATCGCGTTCGCAGTACTGTTGAAGAACATGAATATCGTCAACGCGAGATTGCTCAGATTCACGGCCGCTCCGCAATTTTGACTCCAGCGATTCCAGAACGCGTTGCGATGCAGCAAGCGGAATCATTTGGACAGCCTGTGCAGGTTGTTTCATCTGCGGGTGGACGAGAAATGCGAGAAATCTTTGACAAACATTTGACACGACTTCTCCGTAATTACGGTGAATAACAGCGAGAGTAACCCAATGAAATTAGTAGTGCCTAGCGAAAAGCGGGCTGGAGAAAACCGTGTTGCATTAGTTCCAGATCTTGTTGGAAAACTAACTGCACTTGGTCTAGAAATTATTATCGAATCAGGAGCCGGCGAAAAGTCTGGTGCTCCTGATTCAGTTTATGCAGCAGCAGGTGTGACTGTCACAAAAGACATTGACGCAGCACTTAAAGATGCAGACATCGTTGCGACAGTTCGCCCGTTAGAACCTGCGCAATCAAAACTTTTGAAAAAAGGCGCTGTAACGCTTTCGTTCTTGGCACCAAGTGCTGATGGAGATGCAATCCGCGGCTTAGCAGCTGCTGGCGTTACTGCACTTTCATTCGAATTAGTTCCACGAATTTCTCGCGCCCAATCGATGGACGCGCTTACATCTCAAGCACTCTGTGCTGGATACCGTGCCTCTTTAGTTGGTGCAGAACTGCTTCCAAAGTTCTTCCCAATGTTGATGACTGCAGCAGGAACTGTGCAACCAGCGAACGTTTTGGTTTTGGGAGCAGGTGTTGCTGGTCTGCAAGCAATTGCAACAGCTAAGCGTCTCGG